>JANNXV010000149.1:0-44592 GCA_031409815.1 Bacteroidota bacterium | reverse complement strand
TGTATTTGCAGATGATAAAATGTTGATTTCCATCATTCAGAATATTGTTTCAAATGCGATAAAACATACAGGAAAAGGAGGAAAAATAACAGTTTCAGCGAACCGTAAAGATGACAAAATTATTGTTCAGGTTAAGGATACTGGAATGGGAATGTCCAAAGAAATAATGGCAAAACTTTTTACACCACAAATGAAAATACTTTCAGAAACACGGAAAGAAAATAAGGGAGCTGGAATAGGATTATTGTTGGTAAAAGGATTCTTAGAAAAAAATGGTGGTGAAATATGGGTAGAAAGTATTGAAGGTGAAGGTTCCTCTTTTTATTTTACCTTGCCCATTGACGAAACAATAAATAGGATAGACAGTTCTGACAAAATTATGTTTGATGAAAGTGCCTGAGTCTAAATGCATAAATGAAACTAAGGTTCACCAAAACAATATTTTTGACTCTTAAAATAAATCAGAATGAAATGCAAGATCGGAATAAAAGAAAAACCTTTTAGTTTTAAAAGCGCCACCATTCTCTTCTTAATATAATATACATACCGTTGAAAGGGAAGTAAATTAAATGAAGGCGAAGTAAGAAGACCATCTGTTCTTGAAGGGATTATCTTAAGCATTGATAAAACGAAAAAAGAGGAGTCATTGTTTTTGAAACGCCAACTCCTCTCCTTTAATTTAATGATAATTTGATATTACCATTTCTTATCCTTATCCGGTTTGCCATCTTCCATTTTATTGGCATTCTTGTTTAAATCTATTTTCTGGCTTTTGTCCTTGTTTTCAACCGGGCGATTTGGATTTGTTTCCGGAGTTTTGAAATCGTGCTGATGTTCTCTTGAAGGGCGCTCAATTTCCTTTTCAGGTTTATCTCTTTCACCCTTAGCCGCAGGAGTCGGTTTTTGCATTGTGTCACTCATTTTTGATGGACGCTCGGTATTGAATTGACCGGCTTGCTTTTTTGAACCACTTTGATTACTTGCAGTAACCTTGGTGTCTTTTTGATTTACTTTCATTTTTTTTAGATTTAAATTGTTAAAATAAAAATTATTGTGCAAAATTAAGGGTGCTGCCTGCGGCTTGTGTTACATGATTCCTTAAATAAATTACATCATTCACATGTTTACTTTTTTTATGATTTAGCATTGCCCGAATACTTAAAGGAACAACAGTAATTGCAGGTGTTTTTTTATAAACGATTGCTGTCATATTTGGTTATGATAGTTATCATTCATGGTTCACTCAAAACCTCAATATGTGAATCATGTAATTCATAAACATTATTATGTAACACAAATCGGTTAATCAGTGCCCACCTTTGCTGCGTAATAATTCAGTTACACTTAAATAAAAATCAAAAATGGGAGAAAATCAAAATGACAAAGGCAATCAGCAACCTGATAGCAAGTCGAATCAACAAACAGCACAGGATGGTACTCAGAAAAGAGAAACCAATCCTAATAATCCAACTGCAAACCAAAACCGTGAGAGAGGTTCGCAACAAAACAATGAACAACGAAAAGGTTCATCTTCAACTGAAGGTAAAACAGGCACTGATGTGATGGATACCGAAGAAAATGATGAAGAAACAACTTCGGGAAAAACAGAAAATCAAAACACTAAGAAAGGAAATATGTAAAAGTATTTTCCGGTTAGTGCAATCAAGGGGCGTATGCCCCTTGATTTTTTTAATACTTTTTTACAAAAGCAGAATTAACAATTTAAAATAAACTGAAAGTATGAAAACTGAAAATGATCTGAATGATGATATTCTTAAAATAACAATGAATATATATGAGAATCATCCTGAATTGGCAAAATTCATAACAGAGATGCCGGTGACAATGCCGGATAAAACTACTCCGGAAATAAATATTAAACATTTACAGAATTACTATGATTCGCTAAATGACCTAATGAAAAAATACGATACGAATCATCACATCACAATGAAATGAAATTTAACTGAACATGTAAATCATGTAGCTTATTTCAAAAAGCATCTATCAGCTTTCCTTGTGAGGCTATCCACATTTACCTTTTAATTATTCCTAAATTGACATGGAGCACATCGTAAAAATAAAATCAATTGGTAAAGTAACACATGATGTGTTAAAGATTGTGACCGAAAAACCACCGCAATACATCTTTATTCCGGGTCAGGCAACTGATATCTCTATAAACAAAAAAGGGTGGACTGATAAGAAAAACCCTTTCACTTTTACTTGCCTCCCTGATGATGATTACCTGGAGTTTACCATAAAAACATACCCTGACCATAAAAATGTGACAAACGAATTGTTACAACTAAAAGTAAATGAGGAATTGATATTGCATGATATGTTTGGTGATATTGTGTACAAAGGAGAGGGTGTATTTATTGCCGGAGGTGCCGGAGTAACTCCGTTTATTTCCATCTTCAGGTGGCTTCAGTCAAAAAATGAGATTGGGAATAACAAACTGCTTTTTGCCAATAAAACAAAAGGAGATATTATTCTCGAACAAGAATTTAAAAAGTTACTTGGGAATAATTTCATCAACATTTTGTCTGATGAAAAAGTGGATGGGTATGCTTACGGTCAGATTACAAAGAAATTTATTAAAGCAAACAGTGATGGAATTAATAAAATATTTTATGTGTGCGGTCCTCCGCCAATGATGGATGCAATTGAAAAGCAGTTGGCTGATTTGCATGTTGATGAAAAATCAATCGTCAAAGAATCCTTTTAATTACAATTTAAATAGAAACAAATGAAAACTAACAGGCTTTCAAAAACGCTTGCAACAGCGTTGAATGCACAAATGACAATAGAAGCACATGCGTCACAGATTTATTTATCTTATGCCTCGTGGGCAGATAGTAATGGATATGGTGGTATAACTAATTTTCTTTTCCGTCATGCTCAGGAAGAGCGCAATCACATGATGAAGATATTGGAGTACATTTTAAAAAGGGGGGCTGAAGTAAAGGTTACAGCTATCCCCGCTCCGGCTAATAATCCAACAAGCCTGAATAATTGTTTTGAAAAAATATTTAAGCATGAGGTTGACAATACAAAAGCCATTTATAAATTGGTGAAAATGAGTCTTGCTGAAGAAGACTGGGCAACATGGAATTTTATGCAATGGTTTGTGAAGGAGCAAGTAGAAGAAGAAACGCTTGCAATGAACCTGCTGGATAAGATTAAAATGGCCGGTGGTGAAAAGTTTAATGCATTGTATTCATTCGACAGGGATCTGGAAAAAAAACCTGGTGATGTAAAGTCAGCCGAGGATGTAACCGCTGAGAATCCTTAAAATAAGATACTTATTGAACATATAGCCCTTAAGATAAGTGTGAATTATATAAATCATTCTGATTATAGTGTAAGGTTTATTGCTTTATCTGTACCCACCTTTGACCTGTAATAATTCTATTACAAACTACATTTAAATAAGGGATAGCTATTGAGCATCTTTTATAAAAAACAAAAAATAACAATGAAAAACACAATCAAAAAAAACACAATGACAAAATTAGCTGCCTTTGCAGTGGTAATGGTAATGGTAATGACGAGCTGTAAAAAAAATGAGGACACTGTAGTACCTCCTACTCCAATTCCAGATCCGCTTAAAACAACCTATACATTAAAGTCAAAAGATTTATTGGGTGTAACAGGTACTGTTTCTATTGCTGAAAAAAGCACCGGAAGTTCAGAATCCGTAATCACCATTACTTTAACCGGGGCACCTGCGGGAACACATCCTGCACACATACACATGAACTCGGCTATTGAAACAGGCGGTATCGCTTATTCGTTGAATGATGTTGATGCTTCCGGCAAAAGCACTACCATATTAGCGGTGCTATATGGTGCCCTTATCAATTATGATGGATACATTAATGTGCATTTGGATGCAGCAACATTAGGTACTATTATAGCACAGGGTGATATAGGTGGTAACCTTATTACCAGCACTAACAAAACTTATAACCTGATGCAGGATTCAACATCAGGAGTTAGTGGCTCTGCAAGATTCGACAAACGCAAAAACGGGAACACACTGATAACTGTTAATTTAGGAACAGGTGTTGTTTTACCTGCTGGTTTGTATGCTGCTCATATCAACCTTGGGTCGGTAAATACTGTTGGCACACCTGAAAATAAGAAAACATTAAACCCTGTTGATGGTGACACACGTATGAGTTATACCAATGTGAGAACATTAAATGATGGTACAGTTATAAGTTATAATAGCTGGCTGTTGTATGATGGTTTTATGACCATCTACGATGCAGTGGACACCACCAATGTGATAGCTCTTGGAAACATAGGCAGTAATTAAAAACACTTTTCATTCTTTAGTAGGAACAACCCGAAACATTTTCGGGTTGTTTGTTTTAAAAGCACTAATTATCGATATTAAGTTTTCTTAGGCCATTTGAGTAAGTTTGCTGTCAGATAATGCTTTAGAATGATTAAATAATTCAATTCTTAAAAAGTATTGCGCTTAAAAAACAAACAATGGAAAAACAAAGTGAAGGTAATAATGATTTAATCGAACTAGAGAAATCAAAGTCGCATATCATAGTAGAAATTATTGAATATGTTCCGAACGCTGTTGTAAGCAAAACAATTATCAGAAAAACATCGGGCAACGTCACTGCAATGTCATTTGCTACTGGAGAGGAGTTAGGAGAAAAAACTTGCCCCTTCGATACCTTTATCCAGATTATTGATGGCACGGCAGAAGTAACCATTGATAAAAAGAAGCATCAGCTTAAATTAGGAACCGGTATTATCATACCTGCACATGCCTCTCATTGCTTTAATGCGAATGAGCAGTTTAAAATGATATCAACTGTAATTAAAAGCGGTTACGAGGACTAATTAATTCATATTAATAGTAAAATAATAGTACTTATATTTATATTGAAGATCAAATTAATTTTAGTGATAAATCCTTTTGTATGAAACAGATACTTTTTTATAAAAAATCAGTTTGCTGTAGAAAGGTTTTCTATAAGATCGTGTCTGCGTTTAATCTCCACCTGATTTATTCATTATGAAACTCTTCATAAAAAACATGGTGAGTATTCGTTGCAAAATGATTGTGAAATCAGAGTTGGAAAACCTGGGCCTGCATCACACCATTGTAGAATTGGGAGAAGTGGAAAATCAGGAAAACATTTCAGAGAAAGTACACGATGATTTAAAAATTGCATTGCTCAAATCAGGACTCGAATTGATGGAGGACAAGAAAGCCATGCTAATTGAGAAAATAAAAAATGTAGTAGTTGAAATGATTCATTACACGGACGAATTGCCTAAAACAAATTTTTCTGATTACCTCTGTGAAAAATTAAACTACGATTATACTTATCTCTCCAATCTTTTTTCAGAGGTAAAAGGTATCACTATCGAACACTTTATCATTAACCATAAAATTGAACGTGTTAAAGAGTTGCTGGTTTATAATGAACTTTCATTGACAGAAATCGCCTGGAAGTTGCACTACAGCAGCGTAGCTCATTTATCCAACCAGTTTAAAAAAGTAACTGGTTTATCACCCACCCACTTTAAAATGATAAAACACCAAAGGCTTATTGCCCTGGAGAATTTGTAAATGCCCGTTTTGTTATCGTGCTTTTTTATTCTGTGAATTATGTAACTAATTGCCGGAATTGTGTAACATTATTTAGTGTTCACACAGATATATTTGCTTATCAAATTATGATATAGAATACAAAGTTTTAATATTTTTCTAAGAGGGGTTCGGGTCACATAAAGTGACTCGCTTTTTTTTATAGAGCGAACAATAAATTTAAATGCAACCTGTGAATGATGTAAATAATGATAAATATTGTGTAACATAATATCTATTGAGCGTACTCATATTTGCAGCGTAATAATTCAGTTACAAATTAAATTCAAATACAATGACAGAAAATCAAAAGGACACAATGGCAACTGGTAATCCAACAAATGAGCAAAACCAGGTTAAGAAAACGAATGAGGACAATCAGCAAAAGGGTAGCGCTGCTCAAAAATCTTCAACTATGATAAATGAAGATGATAAAAATGCAATTGATCAAAAGGAAATTAAGGAGAAAGAGCATCAACACGAATACAAAACGCCTACTGGAGAACAAAATCGTAACGTTGAAAACCAGGCTCAAAAACCGGCTTTTGATGCAAACGGAAATCCAAACAGCAAACCAGCTGCTGAGCAGAAGGCTTAATATCAATTAGACATTACATTAAAGTGAGGAACTAATAACATACACACAGAAACTTTTCTCCTCACTTTAATTTTTTAACTCAACTAAAAAAAATCAAAATATGAAAAATCGACTCAATAGTATGGCTGGTATTTTAATCTTTATTTGGGCGATCGGTTTTTTTGCATTCAATGCGGATACTATTATAAATGTATTACTGGCGATTTCTTTTTTTGCGATCATTTTAGGCCTGTTTCATGAGCGAGAAGTAACAAAATAGAAAGTATTTTCTCTTAACTTAATCATCCTGCTTTTAGAAGTAATAATTTAACCCAATACCACAGAACTATTTGTGAATATTTGTTGATTTAAAGATTAAAGAACACTAACACGTAAATCTCTCTACCAGTAAATCATGTAACTTTTATCAAAAATTGTGTAATGCTTTTAAATGCAAGTGCATGTAATATTGCCAACTTCAAATCAAAATGATTCCAAAAAAAACCAAAAATGCCTTTACAAATCTTTAAAAACTTGCATCAAGTCCAAAAAATGAAAGAACCATTGGAAATATTTATCAGTAAGCAATGGTATTCAGATAGCATACTAAATACGGAAGATGCTGTTATAACGACAAATAAAAAGGGAATTGTTATTACTATGAATGGCCTTGCAGAAGGACTAACAGGATGGAGTTTGACGGATTCAATTGGACAACCCATTGAAAAGATATTTGACGCAATAAATGAAGTAACACACCTGCCTATTGAAAATCCTATTAATAAAGCACTGAAAGAAAATAAAGCTACCTTGCTTGCTAACCATACTATTCTAATAAAGAAGGATAAAACACAACGGGTTATTGTTGACAGTGCAGTTCCTATTCATAACGAGGACTTTGAAATTATTGGTGGAGCATTGATTTTCAGAGATGTGACTGAACTATCGGCTGGCAAGGAAAAATTGCTTCTTATAGAAGGGATGCTAAAGGGCATTATGGGTAATACCGATTTGTTAATTTCAATTACTGACCTAGAAGGAAATTATTTGTTGTTCAATAGTCAGAAGGAAAAACTTTATAATATTAAAGCAGAAGAACTGATTGGTAAAAATTCGATGTTACACTTAACAAAAGAAGAAGCAGTTGAAGCAATAAGAACAGACAAACAGGTACTCAGACAGAACCGGCCGGTAGAGTTTGAACAAATTCTTAAACATCCTGACAGAACATATCATATTTATAGCACAACAAAATTTCCTTTGTACGACAGTGAAAATAAGCTATTTGCAATAGCTGAAATATCAACAGATATAACAAAATTGATTGAAATAGATGAGCAACTTGCCATAAAGCAATCTGCCATAAAAAAAGAAATTCAATACGATGAGCTCACGAAGGATATGCCCAATTTATTTTTCTCGCTCGACAGTTCGCTGCATCACACCAGTTTTAACAGCGCTTGCGAAAAGTTTACAGGAAGAAAGGCAGAGGAAGTGATTGGAAAAACAATCCAGGAAGTTTTTCCGGATGGGGTGCCTCTTTTTATTTCTGAATATAAAGAGGTGTTAAAAACCAGGCAGGCTAAGAATTTTATTTCCACATTTACAATTAGTGAGAATACCTTTACTTACATTGTAAATATATACCCAGCTGGTAATGGCATTTCTGTTTTGATGACTGACTTAACGAAGCAAAGAAAATCGGAATTGGAATCAAATGAAAGGGTTGAACATTTACAAGAACAAAACAATAACATCCGACTGTTTGCCAATGCTGTTTATCATGATTTAACGGCTCCTATTTCAAGAGTATTGGGTTTAGCAAATTTATATAAACTCAACCCTGATGATAAAATTAACAACTTAACAATATTGGAAATTGTAGTTAATGAAATTACAAATTTGGGTAATGTGGTGAGGGATATGAATAGTTCAATCATTCTTCATGATAATGATAACAAACTTTTAGAATATATAAATTTTGATTCGGTGCTCACTCAAATAAAAAATGTTCATGAAAATGAGATTCTAAAAAGCAAAGCTTTCATCACTTCATCTTTTCATAATCCGGAAGGCATGGTAACCGTTAAGAGTTATTTATACAGTATTATGAATAACTTACTTTCCAATGCTATCAAATATCGCTTGCCGGAAGTGCCATTGACTATTCATTTGCAAACTCAGGAGAACAATGAATTTATTTGCCTTATAGTTAAAGACAACGGAAAAGGCATCGACATGGAAAAGCACGGAGAAAAATTATTTGGCTTATACAACAGATTTCATAAAGAAGTAACTGATGGTAAAGGAATCGGTCTTAACTTAGTTAAAAAGCAGGTTGAATCACTTGGTGGAACTATAGAAGTCGAAAGCAGTATTAATCATGGTAGTACTTTTAAAATCTTTTTTCCGGTTATTAAAATTCAGGAAGTATTAGTTTAATAATTGAATTTGGATACACAAAATTATATTTGGCTGTAAGGCTAGTAAAGTTTAATGTGTGAATGATGCAATTAATTTATTAAATTTTGTAACACTTTTCAACACTGCACAAGTCACTTTTGCATTGTGAATTTTAAGTAAGAAAATCCCATATCCGGTTAAAGTAAATCTGAATATTTCTTAAACAAATAACTAAAATGACAAACAAAACTAAATGGACTTTAGACCAGTCACACAGTGAAATTGCTTTTAAAGTAAAGCACTTGATGATATCCAATGTTAATGGTTCATTCAAAACTTTTGATGCAAGCATTTATACTACTAATAAAGATTTTGCAACTGCAGAAGTAGATCTGTGGATAGATGTTGCTTCTGTGGATACCAGGGATGCAAAACGTGATGAACATCTAATAGGTGCCGACTTCTTTGATGTAGCCAATCACAAACAAATTGTTTTTACGTCCACTACTATTGGAAAAGCAGATGCAGGTGGAATGCATGAATTATGGGGAGAGCTTACTATAAGGAGTATTACAAAGAACCAAAAATTAAATGTTCAATTCGGTGGAATTGTAATGGATCCCTGGGGAAATGAAAAGGCAGGATTTACAGTTACTGGTAAAATTAATAGAAGCGATTTTGGGTTGAATTGGAATTCAATTATTGAAACAGGGGGATTGATGGTAGGTGATGAGATTTCAATTTCATGCGAGATTGAACTTACGAATGCCGGACAAAAAGACCAGGAAATGCAATTGGATTTGGCAACCAACGAAAAAAGTGATCTGTAAATGTTTTATTGATTTGGTTACTAAATAAAATTACATCAAATGAATTCACAAAGACTTAATCTGTTTATCGTTAATGACAATCCATTAGTGGTAACAGGACTTCAAGATTACCTCAATGATAAGTTCGGAGGTAGCCTAAATATTTCTGCATTTCAAAGCATTGAAAGTGTTATAAAAATGATTAAAATGGATACTGATATGGTTATATTGGATTTTGTAATGAAAGACCATAATGCAGATGATGTATTGAAATCAATAAAGGAAATTAATTCGAAAACGAAAGTAATCTTACTATCTTCAAACCAGGATGTATCGATGGCTATCGAGTCTTTTCGCAATCGTGATACAGATATTGTGATCAAAGGTGAAAAGGCGGGAAGAAAAATAGGTTATATTGTTAGTGAGGCAATACTTTTCCCTTATCGTATAATTGTTAAAAGATTTGGAATTGATAAATATTTGGCAATGTTCCTGTTGACATTCGTTACAATGGGTCTCGTAGTTTATTTTGCATTAAAATATATTCCGTAAATTAAAGAGTAAACACTTCTGACAGCTAGAAGTACGGAATCCAATTCAACAATTGTTTTTTAACAAATACAAAACTATTTTTTCTAAATTAAAAGGCACATCTGTGACAGTGAAGTGAAAAGATGTGAATGATGTAAATGGTTTCAGCAATTGTGTAACGCAAATCTATGTCATTGAATTGACCTTTGTGTTCTAAATCAATTAATTTCTAAAAAATAATAGCAATGAAAACTAAAATGGTAGCTCTCTTATTTGTTTTGTTAATCAGTAATGGCTTTATTCCTCAAGCTGCGACAGCGCAAGTATCCGTAAATTTTCAAGTGTTCTATGATGAACTCAGCCCTTATGGTACCTGGGTGAACAACTCCGATTACGGATATGTTTGGGTACCCGATGTAGCACCCGGATTTACTCCTTATGGCACCAATGGTTATTGGTTGTTAACCAATGATGGATGGACATGGGTTTCCAATTATTCATGGGGATGGGCGCCATTTCATTATGGTCGCTGGTACACTGATCCTAATTATGGACCAATGTGGGTTCCGGACAATGAATGGGGACCAGGCTGGGTAACCTGGAGAAGATCAGAAGGGTATTACGGTTGGGCACCAATAGGACCCGGTGTCAGTATGAGTTTTGCTTATAGCAGTAGCTACAATGTGCCTTATAATCAGTGGGTATTTGTAAGAGGAGAAAATTTCGGACGAACAAACATCAATAATTATTATGTCAACTCTTCAAACAATGTAACAATTATTCACAACTCAACAGTAATAAACAATTTTCGTGATGACAAAACACATAATGTGTCCTATAATGCAGGTCCTGACAGAAAGGAAGTAGAAAAACATGCTGGTAAAAAATTCACGCCTGTTGCAATTAAAGAAAGCAGCAAACCTGGTCAGAAATTAAACAACAATCAACTTGAAGTTTACAGACCTAAGCTTCAAAAAAATAATTCTGGTGGAGCAAAACCAGCGCCCACCAAGGTGGCGAGTATGAAAGATCTGAAACGGGCACCTCAAAAAGATAATGAAGTAGCTCCGCAGAAAAGAGATGCACCTAAAAAGGAGCAGCCAAACAAGGCTCAACCGAACAATGAGCAGCCTTCTCAACAACAACATAATAGTCAGCTAAAGAAGGAGCAGCCAAAACAAGAGCAACACAAGGCTCAACCAAACAAAGACCAGCCATCACAGCAGCAGCAACATAATAGTCAGCCAAACAAAGAACAGCCAAAGAAGGAGCAGCCGCAACAAGAGCAACACAAGGCTCAACCAAACAAAGAGCAGCCATCGCAGCAGCAGCAACATGATAGTCAACCAAAGAAACAGAAGCAAGGTGGACAGTCTGGCAAACAACAGCAACACAATAATCAACCAAACAAAGAGCAGCATCAGCAGAAACCTGATCATTCAAATGAGAATCAGCAACCGCATTAGTAAACAAATACAACCTAAGTAGATAAGTATAAAATGAAATAAAAGTGTTATGACAATAAAAATAGATTATATCAGTACAATTGAAAACAAAGAGATGCGTGAGATTAGTCGTATAAAAAGTAATATTCTTATCCGGCAAACAAGACGAATAAAATTGCCGGAGGATAAAGTAGCAGCATCGAGAAATAAATATTTCCAGCTTAAATATGCTTATCTCGCAATTGATTAAAAAAAAGTCGTTATTAAATAATTATAACAAATCATGAATATTAAAAGAATTTTTGGAGCGTTGCTTACCCTGCTTGGAATAGTAGGTCTTATTTACGGTGCGGTACTATTTGTCAATACCAGCGGTGGCACCCGTGATGTCAAAGCGCTTATCATTTATGGCATACTCGGTATTGTTTTCTTTATAGCCGGCATAGGTTTGGTGCGCACCACCAAGGATGAGTCATAATGAGAGAATGATGCAAATCGTTCCGATATTGTCTGGCATTTCAAATCAAACGCTTATTAAACCAAATTAATTTAAGAGATTTAAATATATAAAGGAGTCTGTCTTATAAGAGCAGACTCCTTTTTATTTAAACAAATATATTTTTCTATATGTGAATGTTACAACTTTTATCAGAAATTATGTAAGGCTTTTCGGAACAAATCAGTGCACCTTTGACCCATAATAATTTAATCAAAAACAAACAAAATGAAAAATTCTAAAAACAAGATCATCATGTGCTTATCGGTTACAGCACTATTACTAACAACTACATATAAAACAGAAGCACAGAAGAAAGCGGAGTTTGGTGTACGATTCATGCCCACATTTACAGCCTTTGATGTAGAATCATCTTCTGGCGGAACAGTGGAAGGAGAAGTAACTCTCGGATATGGGGGAGGAGCCTTTTTTGGTTTCAATTTTAATAATTATATCGGAGTGCAAGCTGAAGTAATATATACTTCCACTTCACAAACTTTTAAGGATAATGCCAATGAACTTAAAGTTGATTTAAAGTACGTAAGCATTCCACTATTACTTTCATTAAATACCGGAAAACATAAGACTGTAAATTTCAACATTGTGGGTGGTCCACAACTGGGTTTAAATGCAGGTAGTAAGATTAATTCCAGTTCCAATGATGGTACCGGAACAGTTACAACTGAGGTTACATTGAAGAAAGGTGACATTGGATTTGCATATGGTGCGGGTATTGATGTGGGTTTAAATACAGCAAAAACTTTACGATTGGGCATAGGGTATCGCGGAGTCTATGGCTTGATTGATATCAGTGATGACAGTAAAAATAACACTACCAATAATTATTATGTATTGGATAGAAGTCATATAGTTTCAAACTCAGCCTATGTAGGTATATCTATAATGTTCTAATTAAATATTACTATTCAAGTTTAAATAAATTTTTATTTATAGATCAGGCCTGTTCGTTTTGAATAGGCCTGAATCTTTTCATACTACACAAATAAAATTGGTATGAAATAATTTCGCTTTAGTAGTATTTATTCAACCATTTTCAATAAGATGTCTAAGCTAAAAAAAACATTAATCTTTTTATGCAGCTCAATAGTCCTGGTTGTTGTGGTTGTTATTCTGTTTATATCTCCTATCACAAAATACCTGATTGAGAAAAATGATGAGCAATATACAGGTCGAAACATTACTATGGGTTGGGCTTATGTAAATCCCTTTACAGGTTACATTCATTTTAGTGATCTTAAAATATTTGAATTTAAAAGCGATAGTGTTTTCTTTTCTGCAAGTGGGGTGAGTGCAGATATTGCTTTATTTAAACTGTTTACCAAAACATATGAAATAAGTGAATTGACATTAGACCAGCCAAAAGGAATCATAATTCAAAACAAAACGATTTTGAACTTTAATGACCTTATTGAAAAATTTACTTCAAAAGAGCTTCCCGATAGCAACCAAGCACCCGTCCATTTTAATATTCTAAATTTGAAAATAATTGATGGAGAATTTTATTTCCATGAAAAGCAAATTCCAATCAACTATTTTATCAAAAAAGTAAATTTGGAAAGTGCGGGGAAGTATTGGGATACAGACACCATTGCTGTAAAATTCTCATTCTTACCAGGTACAGGTACCGGAGATATAAAGGGTGATTTCACTATTGATCTAAAAAGTCTTGCATACAACTATGCCGTAGTGATTCACAAATTTGATTTAAACATTATTCAACAATATCTAAAAGATTTAACCAACTATGGAAGTTTCTCGGCCAACCTTGATGCAAATGTAAAATCAAGTGGAAACTTTAACGAAAAGGAAAACATTACACTATCAGGATTAATTGCAATTAATGATTTCCATTTTGGAAAAAATCCAAAGGATGATTATTTATCCTTTGACAAATTAGTTTTGGCTATAAAGGAAGTAAGTCCTCAGAATTACATTTACAATTATGATTCAATTTCATTGAAGCGCCCTTACTTTAAATATGAACGCTATGATGATATGGATAACCTGCAAACGATGTTTGGCAAAAACGGAAGCAATATAGAAGCCGCAAATGCTAAGGACGCAAAATTTAATCTTGTAATTGAAATAGCCGATCAAATAAAAGCAATATCACGAAACTTTTTCAAAAGTCCATACAAGATTAACCGGCTGGCAATTTATGATGGCGATTTAAAATTCAATGATTATTCTATCAGTGAGAAATTTTCAGTGGCTTTAAAGCCATTAAATGTAATTGCTGATTCAATTGACAAAAGTCGCAAACGTGTGAATGCTTCTTTAACTACCGGGATTAAACCCTATGGGAATGCAACAGTAGATTTGAGTATAAACCCTTTAGACAGTAGCGATTTTGACTTAAAATATCATCTTCAAAGAATGCCGGCAACTATGTTTAATCCTTATTTGATTTCACAAACCTCCTATCCTCTAGATAGGGGGACCATTGAATTGAGTGGAGAGTGGAAAGTTAGAAATGGAATTATAGCAAGCAATAATAATTTACTCATTATTGATCCGCGTGTAACCAAGCGCTTGAAAAACAAAGATGCTAAATGGCTACCGTTACCTTTTATTATGAGTTTAACTCGCGAACGTGGCAACGTTATCGATTATGAAATTCCCATTACCGGCAATTTAAATGATACAAAATTTCATTGGCGTGATGCCATTTTTGATGTTCTCGTGAATGTTTTTGTTAAACCGGCAACTACGCCTTATAGAATGGAAGTAAAAAATATCGAAAAGGAAATAGAAAAATCACTAAGTTTCAGATGGGCTCTGAGAAACAGTGTAATTGTTCCAAAACAAGAAATATTTATTGAAAAGATGGCCGATTTTCTTGTTCATAATCCGGAAGCTTCAATTACAATTTATCCACAACAATATGCTATCAAGGAAAAGGAGTACATATTATTTTATGAATCAAAGAAAAAGTACTTTCTTGAAGTAAATAATAAAACGCTTCAATCACTAAGTGGAGAGGATTCGATAAAGATTGATAAAATGTCGGTAAAGGATTCCTTGTTTGTGCGTTACTTGAATAAACAGCTAAAAGACTCTATGCTATTTACCATGCAGGATAAATGTGCACGATATATTGATTCAGGCATTATCAACGCAAAATATGAACAATTAAATAAGGAAAGAGTAAATGCTTTTGTTTCTTTCTTTAAGAAAAGAGGAGTTGAAAAAAGTATAAAATTTACTGAAGGTGAAAATATTATCCCTTACAACGGGTTTTCATTTTACAAAATATCATACAAAGGCGAATTCCCTGAATCTTTGTTGAAGGCATACGGGAAAATGAATGAATTAAATGATGAAAAGCCACGCAAAAAATTTAACGAAGAAAGACAGAAAAACAGGAACATGTTTTAAATAAAATACCAATAGCGTAAATGGAAAGAAGATTAAAATTAGATATGAAAGCTAAATTAAATATGTGAATGATGTAACTAATACTTAAAACTATTTAACACTTAAATGGTGTTATGAGTTCACCTTTGCATAAATAATTTAAAACAATTAAAAAATGAAAAAGACAATTTTAACATTAACTGTAACAGGAGTTATGGTAGCAGCAAGTTTAAACACTTATGGGCAGGAGAATAGACAAGCTGAAAAAGCACGAAAAGATGTTGCAGAATCTCAACAAGATTTGAGAGAAGCCAAGATCGATTCCGCTGTAGATTATCAGAAGTTTAAAAAGGATGCTGAAATAAAAATCAACGACAACCAGAAAAGGATTGTAGAGCTTAAGAGGAGAAAAGCAAATGACAACAAAGAAGTTAATGACAAATACAATAAAGATGTATTAGCCATAGAGAAAAAAAACAACGAATTAAATAAAAGGATTGAAGGATCGGGCAATACAAAATCAAATATGTGGACTTCATTCAAGAATGAGTTTAACCATGATATGAATGAACTGGGTCTCGCATTTAAGGACATAGGTGTTGATAATAAGAACTAAAATTAAATATGGGTTAGGGTTAAGGTTGAACTTTTCTATTAATTCGGGGCTGTTGATTTCAACAGTCCCTTTTTTTTAAAGCCATTACAAATATTTTGTAGACTATTCAGATAATTTCTCGATGGCTACATTTAAAAACGTTATCTAAAATTCAAATATTGAAATTGAATATCGATTGTGAAAATATTAATGGCGAATTAGATTTAATTTTTAAATGTGTGAATGATGTAATTTATTTAAAAAGTTATATAACACATTTAGGTAACTCTGTATTGATCTTTGCCCTAAATAATTTCAAACAATAAACAGTATTTAAACAAAAAATCATGAAAGAGAAAGTATTAATTTTATTACTTGCCGTAGCAGGAAGTTATGGTAAGATGATTGCACAGGTACCCGCGGTGATGATGAGTGATAAAACCGGCTGGCATAAGATCGCAGAGAAATCTGTTAATCTAAAACTTGACAGAGATGAAGTTTCCATTATTGGAGCTGATCGTTTCGCTTCTATTAAAATTCTAGTCAAAGAAGCGTCAATTAACCTCTATGATCTTGAAGTGTATTATGACAGTGGTGACAAACAGGTAATTGAAGTGCGCAACCCTATTAAGGCTGGTGGTGAGAGTCGCATATACGATTTGAAAGGAAATGAAAGAGATTTAAAAAAGATTGTTTTTGTTTATAAAACAATACCAAATCAAAAGGAGGATAAGGCGCGATTAGAAGTATGGGGCTTAAAGACAAATGTTAACCCAAATAAAGCGGCTGTTCCAAGTCCGGCTATTATGGTTAGTGATAAAACCGGATGGCACAAAATTGGTGAAAGAAATGTTGATCTTGTTAAAGATCGTGATGAAATTCCGGTAGTAGGTGCTGATCGTTTTTCTGCCATTAAATTTATGGTTACTGAGGCATCTATCGATTTACAGGATCTTGAGGTTTATTATGAAAGTGGAGACAAGCAGGATGTGCAAGTGCGTACACCTGTTGTGGCTGGTAAAGAAAGTCGCGTTATTGATTTAAACGGTGGTGAGCGAAACCTTAAGAAAATAGTTTTCATCTACAAAACTTTGCCTAATCAAAAAGAAGAAAGGGCACATATTGAAGTGTGGGGATTAAAATCAAATGCAGATAAAATGTAAGGCGCTATTATCGAAAGTTTAAAGACCGTTCCCGAATAGTCAGGAGCGGTCTTTTTTTGAACTACATTTTAATTTTAAATATGTGAATCATGTAACTATAACCTTAAATTATGTAATGCATCTTACTAATTCTGGTCGTTAATTTGCAATCTCAATATTGAAAAAAAAAATATTAATTAAACTAAAAAAAAGTCATGAAAAATTATTTATTTATTGCAATGGCTGCATTATTAATGACAGCTTGTAACCAAAAAGAACTTGCAGATTCCAATCAACAGAAGGATTCTCTTCAGGCACTTGTAAACGAGCGGGATCTTTCTCTTAACGATTTCATGATTGCATTCAATGAAGTGGAAAGCAACCTGGATTCAGTAGCTGTTAGACAACATGTGATTTCTGAAAATTCAGATACACGAGGAGAACTTAAGCCCAATCAGAAAGCGAGAATCAATTCTGAAATTATGGCGATCAATAGCCTGATGGAGCAAAATCGCAAGAAAATTGCAGAACTCAATCGTAAAGTAAAGGGATCAACCCACAAAAATGTGGAGCTTGAAAAAGCAATTTTCACACTCAACAATCAATTGGCTCAAAAAGATTTGGAGCTTACTGAGCTGAATGC
This sequence comes from Bacteroidota bacterium, assembly GCA_031409815.1. GTDB lineage: Bacteria > Bacteroidota > Bacteroidia > AKYH767-A > OLB10 > JANLUX01. The sequence goes on along the minus strand of JANNXV010000149.1, from coordinate 26,947 downwards.
CAAACTGCTTACACTTAATGCTCAGGTGGCTCAATTGCAAATATCAGTTGACACGCTCAATATGATTAATGGTGAACAATTTCAAACAATAGCAAATGAAACTACAGCTTTGCATACTGCTTATTTCGTTGTTGGGAAATCTAAAGATCTTCAAGATGCAAAAGTGATTGATAGAAAAGGCGGTCTGCTTGGGATGGGTAAAACGGCTAAACTTAATGGCGATTTTGACAATAGTAAGTTCACGAGGATTGATTATACACAAACAAAAAGTATAACTGTAAACAGCGATATGAAATTTGTTACCAGTCATCCATCCGACTCTTATACTTTGGAGAAGGATACAAAGGATAAGGACTTGGTAAAAAACATTGTGATTACGAATCCCGAAAAGTTTTGGGCGGGTTCAAAATATTTAGTCGTTATCATGGACTAAATACATTTAAAATATTACGTTGGTCAGTAAGGATCCGTCAAGCAAATTATCGTTTGACGGTTTTTCTATTTTTATTAGTTCATGATGAATTTTAAGCCTTAATTCAATTGCATACCCTCATAATAACGATAGTTTTCATCCATATTCAAATGTGTGAATCATGTAACTTATTTCAATAGTTCTGTAACAGTTACGGTGGGCAAGCTAAGGATATTTGCATTGTGATAACTAAATATGATTATCTCTAAATAATTAAACTAAATAAAAACAAAAAACATGAGCACAGGAAAAGTATTATTAGGCGTATTAGCTGGCGTTGCAGCCGGAGCATTAATCGGGGTTTTATTGGCACCGGAAAAAGGAAATGTTATCCGTAAAAAAATTCTCGACCAGGGAGAAGATATTACAGATGAACTCAGAACTAAATTCAATGAGTTTATTGAATCGATGACTGAAAAATATCAATCAGTTAAGGAAGAAGGAAAGGGCTTTGTTAAAAATGGAAAGAGTAAAGTGGGAGAGGCCAAAGATGAGTTCGAAAATTTAATGAGTTAACACCCGTTTAAATTTAACGTCAATACTCTCTTCTCAAAGTGAAGAGAGTATTGTTTTTAAAAACAAATTATACGAAATGGAAGATAAAGCGAGTTTAATCGAACCTCTTATTGAAAGAGCTAAAGAGTATGGCCAAACAAGTTATGACTTAATAAAGCTAAAAGTTTTAGATAAAACTGCAGATTTAGGATCCATCCTGGTTGTGCATTCAATACTATTGATAGTGCTTTCTATGTTTTTACTGATAATAAATATCGGTATTGCACTTTGGTTTAGTGATATACTTGGAAAATCCTATTATGGGTTTTTTATTGTCGGGGTATTCTATTTAATCATTGGAATAATTCTGATGTTTATGCAACCAGTAATTAAAATACGTGTAAGCAGTTCAATCATTAAACAGGCTCTTTCTTAAAAAGTATGCAAGAAATAACATCGGGTATGAAGCTGAAAAATGCCATTGCAATATTGGAGATAAAGCATTCCAAACAGGGAATTGCTTTAAGTAAACAACTACTGGATACCCTAGACAGTTTAAAGCCAGTTAATTTACTTAAGGAGACATTGAAGGAATTAACACCTTCTTCCTTATTAAAGGGCAATTTTGCTGATACAGCACTTGGAATGACCACAGGCTTTATCGCTAAAAAAGCCTTGACTGTTGGATCTAAAAACCCATTGCTAAGATTGCTAGGTATTGTTTTAGAAGTTGGTGTTGCAAATTTTGTTTCAAGGCATCCTGATGGAGTAAAGTCATTTGGCGAACGTATTGTGAAAAAAATATTTAAAAGTAAGGAAATCAATTACGAGGAAATCTAATATGCAATTCATTCGAATACGGATTATCAACAATATTTATTGAACAGTTTACAAGATGTGAAAGTCAAATCATAGTAATGAAAATATTTAATCCTGTAATCAAAATAAAGACTTTTGCAACTGAAAAATCTATTAAACTCAGTGACAAAACAATTGCCAGATCAAAGGAAGTACACAATTTTTTAACTGACTTAGCTGATGTCTTTTTGTTTATTAGCCGGATAATTAGGGAAACATTTTCGCGCAATTTTGAATTCAAAGAGTTTTTAAATCAATGTTTTCAAATCGGATATAAATCTTTACCTCTTATTTCTATAACTGGTACTATTATGGGTTTAGTGCTAACCATTCAATCGCGACCTGTCTTGGTTGATTTCGGAGCAGTTACCATGCTTCCTGGAATGGTTGCAGTATCACTCATCAGAGAAATGGGACCAGTTATTACAGCGTTAATATGTGCCGGTAAAGTTGGTTCAGGCATGGGAGCTGAATTAGGTTCGATGAAAGTTACTGAACAAATTGATGCCATGGAAGTATCCAGCACTAATCCTATAAGATTTCTAATTGTAACTAGGGTATTAGCAGCAACGCTTATGATACCACTATTAATTTTATATGCTGATGCATTGGGAATTTTAGGCAGTTGGGCTGGAGCAAATATTAAAGGAGATGTATCCTTCGTTTTATTTTTTTCTCAGGCATTCAGTCATGTTGAGTTTATAGATTTTTTACCTGCTGTTGTAAAATCATTTTTTTTTGGTGCTGTAATAGGATTGGTTGGTTGCTACAAGGGCTACAATGCCGGACGTGGTACTGAAAGTGTTGGACGTGCTGCAAATTCTGCAGTAGTATTAGCATCCCTCCTGGTAATAATTGTTGATATGATTGCTGTTCAAATTACTGATATGCTTATTTCATGAACAATATTCAATCAGAAAGGGTAAGTGATGCTTTAGGAAGAACTGGAAGCAGTGATGCAATTATTGAAATTGCGAATTTAAAAATATCTTTTGGCGAGCAGGAAGTATTAAAAGATGTTTCATTAAAACTTTTTAACGGGGAGAATTTAGTTGTGCTTGGTAAATCCGGAACAGGTAAATCTGTTTTAATAAAATGCATAGTGGGTTTGCTGAATGCTGAAGGTGGCACTATTAATGTTTTTGGTAAAGATGTTACTTCATTAAACAGAGATGAATTAAGCGAGTTAAGAAAGAAAATTGGTTTTCTTTTTCAGAGTGGTGCTTTGTACGATTCAATGACAGTAAAGCAAAACCTGGAATTTCCATTACGAAGAATTAAAAAGGATATCTCAAAAAGGGAAATGGAAGATAAAATAAATGAAGTCCTGGAAAATGTGGGGTTGGCAGATGCATTGTATAAAATGCCATCACAACTTTCAGGAGGCATGCGCAAGAGAATAAGTTTAGCCCGCACCATAATTGTAGATCCATTAATAATACTTTATGATGAACCGACTACCGGACTGGATCCGGTTACATCAAATGAAATAAGCAAACTTATTAATGAGGTTCAAAAAAAATATAAAACCTCTTCTATTATTATCACGCATGACATTAAATGTGCCCAAAACACTGCAAACAGAATTGTTATGTTGCAGGACGGAGTTGTATATGCAGAAGGTAAATTGGATGAATTTGAAAAATCATCAGATTCTTTAATAAAATCATTCTTTGAATAAAATGGAGAAATCGGGTAATTATGGTAATCAGGAAAAAGGGAATTTAATATTCTCAACTTAAGTATTGCAATTACTTAAAACCTTAATAATATAATAATGAAATCATGGAGACGCACACACAAAAATTTAAAGTAAGGTTAGGACTGTTTGTAACGGGCGGTATTGCACTTTTTGTACTTGCAATATTTATTATCGGGAAACAAAAGAATTTATTTAATCCTGTTTTTAAACTCACATCAACTTTTTATAATGTAAGCGGACTACAAGTTGGAAATAATATCCGCTTTTCCGGAATTAATGTTGGTACAGTTGACAATATCAGCATCATCAACGATTCTACAGTAAGAGTGGATATGTTAATCAGAAAGGAAGTTAAGCAGTTTATCAAGACAGACTGTGAAGTAGCTATTGGTTCAGAAGGTTTGATTGGCGACCGACTTTTAGTGATAACACAAGGAAGTACTGATGCGCCTTTAGCAAAAGACGGACAGCAATTATTATCAGCAGAACCTGTTGAAACTGATGCAATCATGGCTAGCTTACAGGTAACTGCCGGCAACGCTGAAATTATTTCACAACAACTTGCAGAGATTATGCTAAAGATTAACAGTGGAAATGGAACCTTGGGCAGATTAATCCAGGACTCTACTATCGCAGAAAATATTAATCAAACCATTGTGAACCTTAAACAAAGCAGCAAGGGATTAGATGAAAATATGGAAGCTGCCAAGCACAATATTCTTTTAAAAGGATACTTTAACAAAAAAGCAAAAGCTGCCGAACAAAAAAAGAACGATGCGGAGAAAAAAAGGTAACAGACCAAAAACAGGAAGTGAAGCAAAACAATTAATAATTTAGAAACTTATAAATACTCAATATGGAAACGATGCAGGCAACAGGTAATAATATAATTATGAAAGTAAATGGAACAACCATCTGCTATGATGATTTGGGAAGAGGATCTCTTCCAATTATTTTCATTCACGGATTCCCATTTGATAAATCATCGTGGCAACCTCAAATGGATTTTTTGAAAAGCACCCAACGCGTTATTGCTTATGATATTCGCGGCTTTGGCAAATCAACTTACGGAAATGAAAAACTAAGCATCAATTTGTTAGCGGACGATTTAATAAAGTTAATGGATGGCCTTGAAATTGGCGAAGCAATTGTTTGTGGTTTATCAATGGGCGGGTATATTTTATTAAACGCTGTTGACCGTTATCCAGAGAGAATTAAAGCTATTATTTTATGCGACACACAATGTATTGCCGATACACCTGAGGTACGGGATAAACGAAATCAAACCATATCGCACATAATAGCCAGTGGATTAAATGACTTTACGGAGGGGTTCATCAAAAATATATTTTGCGATAAATCATTGGAATCTAAAATAGAGGCAGTTGAGGAAATTAAACAAATTATTCTTTCTACACGAACGGAGACAATCACTGTAACCTTGGGTGCTTTGATGCAGCGAAATGAAATGTGTACATCACTTTCTAGTATTTCAGTTCCTGCTCTGATTTTATGCGGTAAAGAAGATAAAGTTACTCCCCCTGTTGAGGCTGAGTTCTTACACAATAAAATAAAAAATTCTTCACTACAAATTATTGATAATGCAGGGCATATGTCTAATCTTGAACAAGCAGATGTATTCAATAGCTACCTTGATAATTTTATTTCAGATTTAAGAATGAGTAATGACTGATACATTTCATATAGCAAAGACCTTTTTTAAATCTGCAGCTAGAAAAATGATTTAAATCACCAATGAAGAAAATTTACAGACATATAGAAAATGTTTTCGAAAAAGTTGTGACATTAGCGACTTTAATACTTGGTAATCATATTACTTTTATTATAGCATTAGGCACCGTTATTTACTTTCTAAGTAATAAACAATTTTATAGACAAGATATACATTACTGTATAGGTGACATAATATTGGGAGTTACTTTTTTAAGTTTGTTTATTATTCAAAAAGCATTCAATAGGTTCTCCGCTGCTCTGCATTTAAAAGTAAATGAATTGGTTGCATCACATGAGCCAGCCAGTAACTCGATAATTAATGTGGAAAAGAAAACAGAGCACGAAATTAGTTTACTGTCGAAAGAATACAGCGATCTGGCACAACAAGTTGAAGATTTAAAAGAAAAGGTACCTGACCACTAAATTTGTGTGTGTGAATCATGTAATTTGTTTCAATAATTATGTAATGATTTTCAGTTTTCAGGAGTTTACATTTGCATTGTGAAAATTAATTCATATCTAAAACAAAAAAAATCATGAACACAACAGAAGCAAAAGGAAACTGGAATGAGCAGAAAGGTAAACTCAAGCAAAAATTCGCATCATTAACTGATAATGACCTAATGTTTGCAGAAGGTAAGAAAGATGAAATGCTTGGAAAACTACAGGTTAAGTTGGGCAAAACAAAAGAAGAAATGCACAAAATTCTGACTGAGTTATAGTCATGTTCTTTTTATTAAATATCGTCTGACAAATTTGTTGTTAGACGATATTTATTTTTAATCATGTTTCAAAAAAATGCTAGATTACTTAACCAATTGTTCATACCGTTCTCGGATTTAAAGAATCAATTACAAAATTTACTGTAAATGAATAAAATATTGATCAAATATTTCTATAAGTCCTCTGCTGGAGTATTATTTTGATAAGTAGATATTAATCCGAGTTACTAAGCAACAGCGCTAATTATAATTTTATGAATAGGTATCACTGAATTTTTTTTGAATTATTGTATTGCAATAACTACACGGATAATCTTTTATGAATAAACTGGAAAATCACACCATGAAAAAGGGGAGTATCATCATTTTTGCATCGGTGGGTGCCGGAGTAAATATTAATTCAATGGTGTATCAGGTTCCCTGGTGATTTATGATTTTTGTTTGCGTAATTCAATTGGAATTAAAATTTTGAAACTCACATTTCTTCCCATATTATAAATTCCGGTTCTACCAGTACCATAATTTTCGGGTGCATATTTTAACCGGCTTAAATGACTTTGGTATGCAACATCCGCCAAATTATTAATGCTAATATACAGTGAAAACAAGGTGCGATTTTTATTTACGAAATCGGTGCCTGCTCCTAAATTTAAAAGTAAATAGGCCGGTGTTTCAGTTTCGGTTCCATAAGCTGCAAAGTATTTGTCCTGCTTAAAGTAATATTCAAGCGTTGTTTGAATATATGCATTCTTTAAATTGTTGGTTAGTTTTCGTGCATTAGCTTTTAATTCCGAACTAAATTTTGGGGCTGGTATGAGTGGTAAATATTTTGATGAATCGGGTTGGTTTTGCTGAGTAGCTAGAACATAAGAAAACGAATTTTCAAAATGTAACCAGTCGAAGGGATGTGGATGTAAATCGATGCTTATTTCGCCACCCATCAGATTTGCTTTGGTTGCAACAAATTGAAATGTGGTGAGACCATCAGTAATGGAATCACCTCCAAATGCACTGGTAAGGTGACGTGAATAAATATAATTATTAATGCTGTTGTTAAATAGATCTAATTCGGCTGTTACATGTTCAGAATTTAAACCCAAAGCAAAATCAAATTGCAGGCTATTCTCCGCCTTAAGTTTGATATCACCAATTTCATAACGTAATGTCCCTTCGTGCTCTCCGTTCGATCCAAGTTCTGCAATATTGGGAGCACGGTATCCGCGCGACACATTAAACTTTGTAAATACTATTTCGGAAAATTGATAAGCTGCACCAATGCTGCCTGATACACCTGAAAAAGTGGTGTTGAATGCAACAAATTTTTGAGTTGCATCTGGATCTTCCATTACGGTTTTTATTCCATCACTGTTAAGAAATAAATTTTTAGTTCTTTCAGTGCGAGAATCATAACGTAAACCACCACTAATGTCGAGCTTGTCAAAGGACTTTTTAACGATGGTATATAAACCTGCATCAAATAAATTGTACTCAGGCACCAAAAACTCTATTCCTTTGTTTTGCGAAACCTGATACATTCCATTTATACCGAACGAAATATTGAAATCATTTTTTTCGGGCAAAACATATTTTAAATCGTAGTTGATGGTGTTTAGTAAAAAATATAAACCATAGGTGTTTTCATTGAGCACATCGGCAAATTCTTTGCGTTGATTTTGTTGCCAGCCAATGGTCGACTTTAAACTTCCATTCTTTATAACAAAGGCATTGTTAAGCACTAATTTGTAATGATTAACTTTTTGATAGGGAGTGGATGGTGAATAGGATTTGAGTTGTTGTTCATTTGCAATCGAATTTTCAAATGTAGAGTCGTTAATTAAAACCCGAGTAATAAATTTACCTGTTGCGCTGTCGCGTTCTCCTTCTACAATACTCGGTGTTAAATGATAAACACTAAAATGTAAATGCGAGTATCCCCACGATTTGTTAAAGCCGACAACGCCACTTAAATTATTTTCGTTGAAACCTGAATTTAAAACATAACCATCGTATTTGTTTTGATAGGCATGACTTCGCTTGTTGCTATAACGTGCATCCCAAATTAATCCGTTTTGGTTACCCGAACAGTTGGCAGAAAGACCCATCAACCCATTATTAGTTTGGTAATTGGCTAATAAGTTAGCGGTAATACTTCCATTGGGTAAAGTGGGTGCCGACAACATATTTATGATACCAGCCATTGCATCCGAACCATAAGCAAGACTTGCAGGTCCTTTTAATATTTCTACTTTATAAATAGAGAATTCATCAATTTCAATTCCGTGCTCATCGCCCCATTGTTGCCCTTCTTGTCTGATTCCATCATTTACCACTACTACTCTGTTATAACCGAGTCCGCGTATTACCGGCTTTGAAATTCCGGAACCTGTTGTGATTTGAGAAATGCCAGGCTGTGTGGCAATAGCATCAATAATATTGTTGGTTGCTAATTGTTGCATTTCTTTTGCCGTGATAGTGGAGATGGGTGTAGGAGTTCTGTTTTTTTCTGCTGATTGAGATAGACCTGTTACAACAATTTCATGTAGTTCAGAAACGGATTCTTCTAAGGCAAAATCGATGTTTGTAACAATTGCGAGGTCGATTGTTTCGATTCGTAATTTATAACCTATATTACTAATTTGAAGATGAATGATAGAGGCGGGTAAATTTTCGATTTTGTAGTTACCATCAATATCAGACACAGTTCCTGTTTTTAAATCTGTACTATAAATAGTTACCCCTGGTAAAGGAGCACCGGTTTCTTTGTCGGTAATTTTTCCGGTTAAAGTTTTTTTGTCGGCTGCAAATGATGTTGCAGCTGTAATGCACAATAATATATATAGAGGTATTGATTTCATATGAAGTTTGATTTAAAATAATAGTAAAAGCACAAGTCTGTTGTTTAACAGATTGCTTTGAATTAAAAATAAAATTGCAAACTACAATATGGAAGGTGGTCCTCTAATTACAAAACGCTGAACAACTTCGGCTGAAAAAGAAAGTTCATTAAAACAATAATGCGAAATTAATAGTACAACATTTGAAAATACAATGGTAGCATCGGTTGAATGAAACGGGGTAATAAATAGCTGAAGTATATCACAGTGGTGATGAATAGTGCTAATGGCTAATCCTTCAGTGGTTGTGCAATGTGCATCAGTTGTATCCTGGTGGCAGGTTAACTCATGCAGCAACTCTTTAGGCACCACAATAAAGGTGCTTACGAGTAGCAATAAAACTGCAGTATGTTTCTTAATGGAGTTCAACTTGAAAAACTGAATGACAAAAGTACTAATAATAGGTTATTGATTAGTGCTTCTTAGTTGGCAACAAATAGTGAACGAGATAAAATAAATTTTAACTTTAACACATGAAAAAGCATCTTACACTATTTGTCGTATTACTGAACCTTAACCTGGTTAACGCACAGGTAATTTCTGACACTGTTCGTTTCAACAATTATGTGTCACCCACCAATAATGATTTAGTTAATCATTTTTCAAATACTTCGTGGATAATGCAAGACAGTATTCATGGAATTACAGGAGGTGCATTGAATACACCGAATACTTTAAGCTGGGGAAATGATTTGATCTGGTATTGCAAACAATACAGCAATGTGATTGATTCGATGATGACTACTTCGATTTGCTTTATATGGAATGGTTCGTTAATTAATACTAATACATACGACCGCGCAGCGGCAATATTTTATGAGGGCAACGCAATCAATCATAACATTTCTTTTTACCTTAACCGCGACCGAACGACTACTATTATTACTTATGGGTCTGTTAATAATTCGGCCCCTTTAACATTGGTAAATGGTAATTGGTACCGGCTAACAGGTAGTTTTAAATGTGAGAGCACAGCACCGGGTGATTGGCTTACAGCACATTTGAAAGTAGATGATTTGGGGTTTACGGGAACTGCAAACCCCACTTTGGTGATGGCACTTAATAGTTCCATTCAGGATAGCGATATGGTGAACTCACCGGAGTTTAATGTGAGAATTTGTGGAGCTAAATGGGGAGGTGGTGCATATCTTGACAATTTTATTTTTAATGGAATTCCCGGAACTATAAATTGTGTTACTACTGGTCTTGATGAAGCGCTAGTTAATACTGAATCAATAAGCGTTTATCCACAACCAGCTAAAGAAGTGATGTATTTTTCAATAAACGGAAGTAAAAAGGAGAAAAGTATTTTTTATTCGATGACTGATATTGCAGGAAGGGAGGTAATGCAGGGAGAAAAAGTAATGAATGATGTGTATAGTTTGGATGTGCATTTATTGTTGCCCGGTATTTATTTTTTAAGGGTTAAGAATGGTGCGCAATGGATTTCAAAGAAGATGGTTGTTGAGTGAGCTAAGTTCACATCAACTGCACTTTATATTTAGCAGCCATCTTTTGTATTTGCTCTTCGCTGATGTGATGGTTGTTTTTACTGCCATGGCGGTTTTCCACAGTTAACACAAACACACGGTAATTAAATTCGGCAGCCATTTTAAAGTACGGCTCCATTTCCCATGCTAAAGTTAAGGTGTTGTCCACAAAAATCTTTTCACAAGCAGCTTGCATTGATGAGCGTGTTTGCTCTTCGCAATGTTTGTAGGCAATATGGTTTTTATCAAACTCAAAAACATAATTGCCTGCTGCATCAGTAAAATAACTATCAATGGAAAAAACCGGATACTTTCCGTTTTCAGAAAGTGTTGCTGCTAATGTTGATTTGCCACTGCCGGGCAAGCCGCGAAGGAGGATAAGGGATTTGATCATTGGTGCAAAGTTAAAAGTTGCTACCGTCATTGCGAGCCTTTTTCAGGCGAAGCAATCTCCCCATTGTAAAGATTGCTTCGTTCCTCGCAATGACGATATCTACTCCTTCACCACTTTACCCATTGCACGCCTGCCTTCTTTATCCTTTACCTCAATCATATAAATGCCGTTGGTGAGTGGGCTCAGGTCTATTGTTGCTTTTGTATTAAAGGGTTGTTGCAACAATGTTCTTCCGGTTATATCATAAATAATTAAAGAGGAGTTGATGAAGTTGGGTGCGGTGATGGTTGTTATATTTATCGCGGGATTTGGAAACATTTGAAAGTTATTTGAAATCTCGTTTTCGATAACAACTGATGAAATACATAAATCGAATGAGCCTAATGGATTTGATACTACCAATGTATATGGTGTATAAGAATAATTAACTGCATAAATGTAAGGTGTGACAATTGGGGTAGGATAAGGTAAACCGGAAACAACAGGTAGCGTTACTTTGTCCCACGAACAGCTGGGTATTGTATCATTGATTTGAATCATTGAACATCTAAAATTATTGTTAATATAAAAAATACCGGTAGTTGTTAAACCGCCTTTGTTATCAGTGCAAATTCCACCAATCTGGAAATAATGTGAAGTATCTAACATCGAAATACTATAATTATCTATTAGGTTTCCAGAAGAATCAAGTACAGTGAAAATATTTTTAGCAGTATCGTTTGCCGACCCACCATATTGCAGCGAGAACATAAATAATTTCCCGTTCTCGGCAAAGCCTTCATGATATAATATAATGTTTGGAACTATAACACTTTTATACCAAACCAAATTCCAGTTAAAATCCACTTTTGCCATAAATGGATTTTGATTGGTATCTTTTCCAACAAGGAAGTACCCATCTGGCAAAATGGAAAGATTGTCTATATCTGAGAATACTCGACATGAATCAACTATATTTCCAATTGAGTCAAGTACTGTCACTGTGCCATTAGTAATAAATATCCGACCTATTGAATCAATATCTAAATCAGTACCGAATATGTTCTCAATCTCTTCTTGCCATAAAAGATTCAGCATATTATCAAATTTATAAACACCGGTAGAATAATTAGTAAAACCTGTAACAATAAATCCACCATCACTAGTAGCGGCCATCCTTAAAAATACAAGATTGTGAGTAATAATTTTTTTAGAAACGATATTATTTCCTAGCGAATCAAAAATTACTATTTCTAATACAGCTGCGTTTATATAGAGACCTAGATCTGCCCATGCAATTTTTCCATCGGTTAACCTACAAAGTCGCGGGTAAGCCTTGGAGCCATAGCCTGCTTTGATTTTTTTTGCCCATACCAATTGACCCTGATCATCAATTTTAGCTATCCGTGCTGAATCAAGGAGATTGAACGAAGGATCTATTAAAGCACCAGTAGTTAAATAGCCATCTGGTACTTTCTCAATGCAATTAAAGAAACCACGCTCGCTGGGAAAATATATTTTTGAAATGGACCCTTGCTGAGAATATGAAGCCCAATAAATAAAAGAACAAATAATTAATAATGAAACTTTTTTATTAATAGGACTATAAGACATTCTCAAAAGTTTTAAAGTTAGATTTTTTGCAAATATTGTACATTAAAATCTTTTTATACAAATGTTAGTTCAGATAAAATATTGTGCTTGCTGCAAGCAGCAAATATACAGACGCAGAAAATAACAAAAGGGTTGCTTGCGCGATAGAATTTTGCTTAGCCAGACAATAATCAAAAAAAATGTTGGCAGTATTACCCTATTACTTTACATCACCTTCACCTGCATCACTGATGTCCACCCACTTTTAATATTGCGTGCGCCTATGGCTCGCAGGCGAACATAATAAATGCTCAAGGGTTTAAGGTCGGTCATTAAAACAGGTGAGCCACTGGAAATAGTATAGTCGGTCCATGATTCAACATTATCGTTTGCACCAATTCTTACCTCATAGCTTCTTGCATTTTTAACACTTTTAAATAGCAGGTAAACGCTGCCCTCAAACGGGCCTTGTTTGTAACGTAATGTAGTTGGAGTGTCTAATTCGGTGGTGCGCCTGCCCTTGCCTTTATAGCCATAACCTGACAGTAAATAAAGCGATAAGTCGCCATTTGCTATGCTTGCACACGATTGCGCGCTCAAGGTTAATATTTTTTCCAGTAGATTGCGATAGGTATTTTTTATGCTCGTGTCTGATTTGGTTGCATCTACACCACATTTGGCCATTGCATTCATGTAGGTATCTGTTATTGCTTTTAACTCAACAGGTGTAGGCGAAAGCCCCGGAAAAGATGCACTATTTTCAGTTAAACTTTCCACACGCTGCATAGCATAATCGCCAAGCGCGCCATCGGTCATAAATTTGAGCCCTAAGGCCGGAGTAATTAATACAGTTGATGTTGTCATAGCATTAGATTTAATAACCTTTTTTAACGATAATGTTTAAAGAAGGTTTCAGGATGCTGTAAGTACAGGTGAACCAGAGGCAAGTACACTTGTACTCAGGGCAAGTAAACATGCACTTACAGCAAATACACAGGTAACCGGAGCAATTACACATGTACTCAGTGCAAGTACACATGTATCCGTAGGAATTACACAGGTGCTTAAGACAGGTACACATGTAAACGGAGCAAGTACACATGTGCTTAAGGCAGTTACACATGTACCTAAAACAAGTACACCTGTACTTATATCAAGCACAGGTGTAAAATTCTTATTGCAAAAGGCGTTTTTAACACCCGTTGTTACAAAGCAATAAATCCCCTATTTAAAATTCCCTTTCAAAAACTCGAGTGCTTTAGCATGTGCATCGGCTGTTGCTACTTTATCATACTTAGGGTTGCTTGGGTTTGCAAAAGCATGGTCGGCATCGTAGTTGTACACAGTTAGTTTTTTGCCTGCGGTTTTCATATTGGTTTGAAACTGTTTTACCACATCGGCATTAATCCACTCATCTTTTTTTGCGAAGATGCCCAACACCGGTGCTTTTAATTTGCTTAGTTTGTCTTTATCTTTTTCGGGCATGCCATAATACATCACACAACCTTTTGTATTGGGCCCTGCCATCAATGCAGTTTGCATACTCCATCCGCCACCCATGCACCAACCAATGGTTTGCAGTTGGCTTTTCGGTCCGCAATAATCAATGCATCCACTTAAAATAGCGCGTGCACGCTCATCTTTTAATTCCTGCATAAGCAATTTGGCTTCATCAGGTGTGGTAGCCACTTTGCCGTCATACAAATCGGGAGCAATAACATTTACTCCCAGCTCGGTAGCCCATTTTTCGGCTTCCTGTTTTATATAATCGTTGAGTCCCCACCATTCGTGTATCAGAATTAATGTTTTGTTGCCTTCGTTGCTTTTAACATAGTACACCTGCGCATCAACACCATCGGGTGTAGTAATATTGAGCAACGCGCCATTTACTGGAGTAAAATGGAAAGGTATTGGTGCAAGATGTGAGCTAACAAATGCTTCATCATTACCAAGTGATGCAAAAGTGCCGGTGACTGATTTGCTGCAGCATGAACTGGTTTGCGCTAATGCAAATTGATTGAAAGTTAAAAATGAGATAACGAAGAGAAATAGTTTTTTCATGATATTGTTGTCCGATGGTTCGGATTGGGCGTAAAGATAACTGTGTTTTTAGTGTCAAACTTTATCTTCACGGAAATTAAAGATCACAAATATTATTTGATTTAACATATCTTCGGCAGGCTAAAACAATAGAGAATGAGTGGCTTGTGTAAATTAGGCTAATTCATAACTCATAATTCAAAACTCATAACTTAAAATGAATTATTGGCTGGTTAAATCAGAACCTTCCGTTTATAGTTGGGATCAATTGGTAAAAGATGGAACTTCTGTTTGGAGTGGGGTGCGCAATTATGCCGCGCGTATTCACCTGCGTGCAATGAAAAAGGGCGATCATGTTTTATTTTATCATAGCAACGAAGGAGTAGAAATTGTGGGAATTGCAACCGTATCAAAAGAGCATTATCAGGACCCAACCACCGATGATGATAAATGGGTGGCAGTGGATGTTAAACCTTTGAAGAAATTAAAAAAGCCTGTTACGCTTGCGCAGATAAAAGCTGAGAAGAGGTTAAAGGATTTGGCGCTGGTGCGCATTTCGCGATTATCCGTTTCGCCAGTTACCATAAATGAATATGATGTTATCATGGCGATGAGTGGGAAATAAATTCAGAATGTAGAATGCAGAATTAAAACTTGAGATTTTTAACAGCACATCAACACATCAGCACATCAGCACCTCTTTTTTATGAATAAACATTTACAACTCATTGTCATTCTTATTTTATTTTTCAATATCTCTAATGCACAAAATGCTGCCGTGCGTGGTTTTGTGTATGATAAGGCTACGGGCGAGCCGGTATTATTTACGCCTGTGTTTTTAAAAGGAACCACTTACGGAGCACAAACCGATGTAAATGGATACTACAGCATTTCGCGCATACCTGCTGGTAATTATCAACTAATGTCGACCGCTATTGGTTACGATACGGTTAAAGCGGATATTACTGTTAACACAGATCAGATTTTAACTAAACAACTTTATATTGTTAAAGGAGCAGTGAATCTAAAAACGGTTGAAATTTCGGCTGATCGCGAAAAGCAAAAAACCGAAGTTGGTGCCTCCGTAAATAAAATTACACCACGCGAAATTAAAATGGTTCCATCCGTTGGTGGCGAGGCCGACCTTGCACAATATTTACAAGTATTGCCCGGTGTTGTTTTTAGTGGCGATCAGGGCGGACAACTTTACATACGTGGCGGCACACCGGTTATGAATAAAGTTTTGTTAGACGGCATGATTATTTACAATCCTTTTCACTCCATCGGATTGTTTTCGGTTTTTGATCCTGACGTTATTCGCAATGCAGATGTTTATACAGGTGGTTTTAGTGCTGAGTATGGCGATCGCATTTCATCGGTAATGGATGTTACCACCCGCGATGGAAATAAAAAACGCTTTGCCGGAAAAGTAGGTGCTACCACTTTCAACTCCAAAATACTGGTAGAAGGTCCAATAAAAAAACAGGAAGAAGGTGGAGGAGGTTCTTCGTCATTTCTGCTCACCGTGCGCAATTCTTATTTAAATAAAACATCGCCCGTACTCTATAGTTATGTCGATAAAGAAGGTTTGCCTTATAGTTTCACAGATATTTATGGAAAGGTATCGGTTAACGGGGGCAATGGAAGTAAAGTAAGTCTTTTTGGTTTTCATAATCAGGACAATGCCGACTATCAATCCATCAGTGAATTAAAATGGAAATCGTCAGGCGGAGGTTTGAATTTTATTTTAGTTCCCGGTGGATCTGCCAACCTGATTGATGGAACCATTGCTTACTCGGAATATAAAATAACTCAAAAGGAAGGCGATGATGATCCACGCTTCAGTTTGGTGAATGGGTTTAATATGGGAATGAATTTCACCAATTTTATAAAGCGTGACGAATTAAAATTTGGTTTCGAAATATTAGGTTTCAAAACACAATTCGAAACACAAAATATTGTTGGTGTACCGGTTGGTCAATTAGAAAACACCACCGAGTTTGGTTGCTTTGTTAAATATCGCATTGTTCGTCCACGTGTGGTTATTGATCCAAGTTTCCGACTGCATTTCTTTGCATCATTATCTGAAATATCACCAGAGCCTCGCATTGGTATAAAAATAAATCTCACCGAAAACGTGAGGCTTAAATTTGCCGGAGGTATGTATGCACAAAATTTATTGAGTGCATCATCCGATCGCGATGTGGTAAATCTGTTCTATGGATTTTTGTCAGGGCCCGAAACATTGCCAGATGAGTTTAATGGTAAAGAAGTAAAAACAAAATTGCAAAAATGTCGTGATGTAATTGGTGGTGTCGAAATTAATTTACTCCCACATCTCGATCTGAATCTTGAAGCGTATTATAAATATTTTAGTCAGCTTACCAATATCAACCGCGATAAAATTTATCTCGACAATGGATCATACGATAACAAACCTGATTACCTGGTTAAAGATTTTATTGTTGAGAATGGTAAATCGTATGGTGCTGATGCAGTATTAAAATACGATCACAAACGCGTTTACTTATGGTTTGTATATTCATTGGGTAAGGTAACCCGCAACGATGGCATTCGCGAGTATGCTCCACACTTCGATCGCAGACACAATGCCAATATAGTAGCCTCCTACACTATGGGAAAAAAATTAGATTGGGAGTTTAATGCCCGATGGAATTACGGGTCTGGTTTTCCTTTTTCTAAAACAGGTGGTTTTTATGAATACCTTAATTTCTCCGATGGTTTACAAACTGATTACACCACTGATAATGGCTACCTCGGCATTATTTATGGCGATCTCAATGCAGGTCGCCTGCCCGATTATCATCGCTTGGATATAAGTTTAAAGAAAGTGTTTTACGTTGGTAAAAACTCCAACCTCGATGCAACAGTAAGTGTAATTAATGTTTACAACCGGGCAAACATTTTTTACTTTGATCGGGTGCGATACAAACGTATAAATCAATTACCCATATTGCCTTCGGTGGGAATGAGTTTGACGTTTTGATTTGATTAATCCTCCAAGGTTGGTGTCCTTTCCACCGTGGTTGGTGTCCTCACCAATCACCTGAACTAAGCAGTTGGTGAGGACACCAACTGCGGAGAAAATTCGTAAATAAAATAGATGGAGAATAAAAAAACCGGCTCATCTCTGAACCGGTTTTTATTTTATCGGATGGCAACCATCTCTCTGTATTTTGGCAGTGGCCAGCCTTCGTCATCAATTGTTAATTCCAATTTGTCTACATGATAACGAATGATTTCAAAAAACGATTTTACCTTTTCTGAGTAAGCAATGGCTTGTGCACGAACATCAGTAATTGCATTTGCTTTCTTGCGTGCCTCAATCATTGCATCCACATTCTTTTTAATCACATTAATATGGTTGGATATATCACGAATCATTTCCACCTGCATTGTGCTGGCATCTTTTGGCAAACCAATTCCTTTTAATCCTTCCACATTTTGAATTAATAGATTTTGGAATTTAATGGCAGCCGGTAAAATATGATTTACTGCAAGGTTTGCCATCACACGCGATTCGATCTGAATTTTCTTGATATAAATTTCCAGCATGATCTCATGACGTGCTTCCAGTTCGCGATGGGTAAAAATATTGTTTCGCTCAAACAATGCAATTGATTTCTTAGTTACAAATGCGTCCAAAGCAGGAGGAGTAGTAGTAACATTACTCAAGCCACGTTTCTTGGCTTCTTTCTTCCATTCTTCGCTGTAACCATTGCCTTCAAATCGTATGGCTTTTGAATCAACAATATAATTCCGCAATACTTTAAGAATGGCTTCATCCTTTTTCATGTTCTTCTTAGCCAATGCTTCTACTTCGTTATAAAAATTACGAAGTTGATCAGCTACTATGGTATTTAAAACCGTCATTGCGTGAGCGCAGTTGGCGGATGAACCCACAGCACGGAATTCAAATTTGTTTCCGGTAAATGCAAATGGAGAAGTACGGTTGCGATCGGTATTGTCTAAAAGTATCTCTGGAATTTTTCCGATGTTTAATTTAAGTGCCGTCTTTTCTTCGGGCGTCATCAATTTATCTTTCACACTCTTTTCCAAATCATCCAACACGGCCGATAATTGTTCGCCAAGAAAAATAGACATGATAGCAGGTGGTGCTTCATTAGCGCCCAATCGATGATCGTTACTTGCGGTTGCAATACTTGCACGTAGCAGATCTGCGTTTTCAAAAACTGCTTTAATGGTATTGATGAAAATGGTGAGAAACCATAAATTTGTTTTTGGTGAATTGCCGGGCGATAAAAGATTTTTACCGGTGTTGGTACTTAAGCTCCAGTTGTTGTGTTTGCCCGAGCCGTTAATACCAGCGTATGGTTTTTCGTGCAACAGCACTTTGAAATGATGTCTGCGAGCAACCTTGTCCATTACATCCATCAGCAATTGATTGTGATCAACAGCCAGATTAATATCTTCAAAGATGGGTGCACATTCAAACTGTGATGGTGCCACTTCATTGTGCCGTGTCTTTAAAGGTATACCCAGTTTAAATGATTCATGTTCAAAATCCACCATAAAAGAATGAACACGTGATGGAATTGATCCAAAATAATGATCATCTAATTGTTGTCCTTTGGCAGGTGTTGCCCCAAACAAAGTGCGACCTGTCATTTCCAAATCAGGACGTGCATTATATAAATCAATATCCACTAAAAAATATTCTTGTTCAATACCAAGTGTAGAAAACACACTCGTTACATTTTTATCAAAATACTGGCATACCGGAATAGCTGCCTGGTTTAATGCATGCAATGCCTTTAGCAATGGAGCTTTAAAGTCGAGTGTCTCACCGGTGTATGAAACAAATATGGTGGGAATGCAAAGTGTTTTGCCCGAAGGGTTTTCCATAATAAATGCAGGGGAACTCGGATCCCAGGCTGTATATCCTCTTGCTTCAAAAGTGTTTCTGATTCCTCCATTTGGAAAGCTGGATGCATCAGGCTCCTGTTGAACCAAAGCTGAGCTGGAAAATGCTTCCAATGCTCTACGGTCGTCACCCAATTCAAAAAACGAATCATGTTTCTCAGCAGTTGATCCGGTTAACGGTTGAAACCAATGTGTGTAATGAGTAGCACCCATTCCTATAGCCCAGGTTTTCATTGCAGCAGCTACTAGTTCAGCTACTTTACGATCAATTTTCTGACCTGTGCCGGATGATTCTACCACTTGTTTAAAAACATCTTTCGATAAAAATTTTTGCATCTTTTCTTTA
Organism: Bacteroidota bacterium; assembly: GCA_031409815.1. Classification (GTDB taxonomy): domain Bacteria; phylum Bacteroidota; class Bacteroidia; order AKYH767-A; family OLB10; genus JANLUX01. Next base: position 7,323 of record JANNXV010000149.1, on the reverse strand, counting down.
TCGAAAACATAGATGCCAAAGTAATCTGAAATTTTTTCTGCTGATCCATGGAGATTAGCGGCAACAACAGGAGCTCGGTTAGAACTGCTTTCAAGTGCTTTGAATCGTAAATGTGCCATAAGGTTTATTTAATTTTTTGCGTGAGTTTTATTTATTTGGCCGCAAATGTATGTTGATTAAACGCTAAATGTCAAGAAAAAGATACTTTTTTTTGAACAGGGGTCTAAAAAATGGGGGGGTAAGCAAAAAAAACATGTTTTTATTCAATAATAGCCTCAAAACTGTGTTATTTTAAGGGTAATGACAAAAAAGCACGAATAGCAATTGAAAAGGGGGCTGCTATTTTAACGTTTAAACAACTCTTTTCAGTTTTAATCCCGCAACAGGCTTAACTACTAAAGGAACTTTCTCAACAGTAACTGAACTGGTGTCTAAACCAAAGGCACGCTCTTCAGGCAACGACATTTTCTTAATAATAAAGTAAATTTCTAAAATCACTTTATCGAAAAACGGCAAATCGTTATCAAGGCTTAAAAACTTTTCCATTACCACAAACCGAAAATCGCCAGCCATGTTTCGTTTGTTCAATGATTGATAACGGCTCGTAATATCTACTTCATTGTTTTTCACCAAATCTGTAACAACTTGCCTGAACATAAGATTTACACGAGGGTCAATTCTAAAACCTATTCTGAAATCAATCCGGATAACGTGATCGGGTGAAAGTTCTGTTACTTTATATTCTTGTGTATAAGGTTCATCTAAAACATCTACATGAACAAACCAATATATGTCGGCTCTTTTGGGCATTCGATGTAAAATGGAGTACATCACTTTTTCTTCAATCTCTCCAAAGTTATTGGCACTGGTTAAATAAACCAGATGTGTTGCATATTTAGGTATCGTTTTATCAGTACTTAGTTCTTGTATCAATGGTAAATACTTGTCGATATGCACAAACTCTACCAGCCGATTTCTGATTTTGCGAGATTGATAAAGTACCCACATAAAACTGGTTAGTAAAAACCCAAGCGTTAAAGTTACCCAACCTCCGTGCTGAAACTTACTCAGATTAGCAATCAGGAACGAAAATTCAATGGTTAAATAAATTAAAAACAAAAACACAATGATGATCACAGGGTAACGCTTTAAATAAAGGTAATAGGAAAGCAGTGTGGTGGTCATCAACATGGTTAGTATGATGGCTAAGCCATAGGCTGCTTCCATTCCTGACGACTCCCGGAAAAATAAGGTGATGCCAACACAACCTGTAAAAAGCCACCAGTTTACCGAGGGTATATACAATTGCCCACGTACATCAGTTGGATAAAGAACTCTTACTTTGGGCCAGAAGTTTAGGCGGATGGCCTCATTAATTAAAGTAAAAGATCCGCTGATTAATGCTTGGCTGGCAATGATGGCTGCAGCTGTTGCGATGATAATACCTATTGGAAGAAACCAATCGGGCATTAATGAGAAAAAGGGATTAACAGCATTTAACGTTTCGCCCTGATGTTGCAAAAGCCATGAACCTTGCCCGAAATAGTTTAATATTAAACAAGTTTTAACAAATATCCAGGTGATGCGGATATTATTTCGGCCGCAATGTCCAAGGTCGCTATATAAAGCTTCGGCTCCTGTAGTGCAAAGGAATACTGCGCCCAGCAACCAAAAGCCTCCCGGATAATTGATGAGTAAATTAAAAGCATATGCAGGGTTGATAGCCAGCAGCACATGTGGATTGTGTAACATGCTTGTGAAACCCAACACACCTAACATACTAAACCAAACGACCATTACAGGGCCAAAAAATTTGCCTACGAAAGAAGTGCCAAATCGTTGAATGATAAAAATAGCGGCAAGAATTCCAAGAATTATAGGTAAGGTAGCAATATAAGGATTGATTGTTAGCATACCTTCCACTGCGGAAGCAACTGAGATGGGTGGAGTTATAATACCGTCAGCAAGCAAGGTGCTGCCTCCAATAATTGCCGGAAACACCAACCATTTACGTTTTGTTCTGCGTACCAAGGCATAAAGCGAAAAAATTCCTCCTTCACCTTTATTATCTGCACGAAGCGTAAACATTACATATTTTAGTGTAGTTTGAAGAGTTAGTGTCCAGAATACACAAGAGATACTTCCTAAAACCAATGTTTCGCTAATTGGTGCAAGACCCATAATGGCTTTCATTACATAAAGCGGTGATGTTCCAATGTCACCGTAAATAATACCAAGTGTTATAACAAGACCCGAAGCAGTGATTCGCTGCAGGGATAAAGGTTTTTGCACGCGACAAAAGTATATTATTGGTTATGAGTTATGAGGGTAATCTCCAGAATTAATTTCAATTATCAGGTTAATCCGTTAAGGAAAATTGCGTTATTTAAGGTTATCAACCGATGGGTAAATATTATTTTTCTGTGAACAAAATTCAATTACATTTGCGCCCTCAATAAACAGTGCGGGGTGGAGCAGAGGTAGCTCGTTGGGCTCATAACCCAAAGGTCATAGGTTCGAGTCCTATCCCCGCTACCAACAAAGGCTTTCGAAAATTTCGAAAGCCTTTTTTATTTTATCCTTTTTTTAGAAATCACAAATCCCAAACGCTTCCTCTTTTCTTTTTTGCTATCATTTTTCCAAGCTTCATCCAAAAAGCCATCACTAAATAAATAATTATTGGAGAGCCAACGGTTAGAAAAGAAGCATAAATAAAAAATATGCGAATGTTGGAGGAGGGAATCTGCCAGCGTTCGCCCCACCAGTCGCATACGCCAAAAGCCTGCCGCTCGAACCACGATTTTATATTTTCTACTAGTGGGATCATTTACTTTGTAATAATTTTAAACCAATGCTGCAAGTTAAACATTTTTTGGCATTGCAATATTCGTTCTTTAATTGAAGCAAGGCCTGACTTTGATAAGCAGAGTTTGATTTTATGTATAATTCGTTCCATCCTTTGATGGTAACATTGTTTTCAGGCGAACATTTCTCTAACCATTGCAATGCTTTGTCTGTTTGATGTGTTTCGTTTTTCTGCTGACCGTAATGGAACAGGAACGGTGCAAGTGTATTAATCAAAATGTTTTCGATGGATGAAGTTCCTAGTCTTTTTTCAACAGGTTTTGTTTTTTTATCAAAAACAAAATGGGTGCGCCAGTAATCACTCGTACTCACATCAAACAATGTTTGCAAATCTTTATAATCTGTTGTTGCCAGTACTTTGGAAAACAAATGAGAGCTTTGATAAATGAGTTGCGCAAATTGTGCGAGCCTTATGGTTGGAAATCCGGGCGGACGCATACGTGCGAATTTCCAAAGGTGTGCATCAATGGGTTTCAATTTAAATTTTTCTTTTAGAAAATTGTACTCAGCAAAAAGTTTTTGTGCGTATTCATCTCTCAATAATTTGTTTAATAAACCCGATTGCCCGAATACCAAAGCTTCAACTTGGAAAAAATTGTTTTTGTGTTTTGCTAAAACAGTTAGCGGTAATGATCGCGCCAATAACTCAAACGGAACCCCATTTGTTTTAAAACCGAAGTTGTGTGCAAGTTGCTGGTAAAAACTTTCTTCCCAGCTTCCTTTATTTTGTTCTAACAATAATTCAATCTGTTTCACCTTTCGCTCCATGCGTTCGGTTAACATGCGATCCATTGTTTGCTGAATGGTTAATGTATCCACACGGTGAATTTGCGTTGCACATGGAATCCATGTTTTGGAGGAAATAAATTGCTCGTATTGGTACAAGCGCTTTGCATCAAATTGGTCCTTCAGTTGCAGCACAGGTATAATGCTGTTGTCTTTTCGTTTTATTTCATGCACACCATCATACACCACATGCAATATAGTATTATCAAAAGCCTGATCATTTAAGTGTCCATGTTTTTTCCAGTCATCGGCCTGCACATGTATCTCTACATTGCCTGCCCACAAAGTCTCTCCGATCCTAATCTTAGCATTAAAAAAATCAGGACCTGAATCGGTATTCTGCTGACCGGGATGAATGACTTCTACCGATTCTCCATTTTGCGTTTGCAGGTTTTCGGAATGATACAATCTGAATTTCCAGAGGTAATAAAGGAAGGCTTCGTTCATCGGATGGGAAGTGAAACAAAACTAAAATATTTTTTGTTGCTACAATTTTGTCTTACCCCTCAACTGTTTTTTCCTGGTCATTAAAAATGCTGTAATTTTGTTAAGTGCAGATTAGGATAGAACCTCATACATTAAAACGTGCAATGGAAAGAGGTGCAACTGAAGAAGAAGTAAATGTAGTTTTAAATGAGGGAGAAACCATAAATGCAAAAGCAGGACGATCAGCTAAGGCAAAAGTATTTGAATTTAATGCTCTTCGTAATGGGAAACACTACCCTCAAAAGCGTGTGGAAGTATATTTTATAATTGAGGGTGACACAATAATAACTATAACAGTTTATGTATATTATGGAGAATGGGAGGACTAAAAAATGTTAATTAATTACGACTCAAAAACCGATTTACTTTATATTAGGTTAGATAATCGCAGCCAGCAACTTACCAATACACGTTTATCAGAAAACATTGTACTTGACATGGGCGAGGGTAACCGAATTGTAGGTATTGAAATAATGGATGCTTCAAAACATGTGGAATTATCTACTTTGCTACCAGTAGAATATAATTTACCTAAAGCAGGATAACAATACCGGGATGAATGACTTCTACCGATTCTCCATTTTGCGTTTGCAGGTTTTCGGAATGATACAGTCTGAATTTCCAGAGGTAGAAAAGGAAGGCTTCGTTCATTGATCGGTTTCAAAGGACAATGCTAACCTATAAAAAAACACCGACACACGTGAAATGGGGGATGATTTACTGTAAGAAATAACATTACCTTTGAAAATAAATCCTGCAAAACGCAATCACCATGAAAAAACTCAACGTAACAATTATCCTGTTAGTGATAGTTAGTTATTGCAATGCATTGGATTATTACTGGGTGGGTGGAACAGGCAATTGGAATAATTTCCCCAACCATTGGGCAACCACAAGTGGTGGTTCTGTTTTTCATGTGCAGTTGCCTACTCCCAATGATGATGTTCATTTTGATGCCAATTCTTTTCCTACAATAGGCGACACTCTCTATCTCAACTTAACAAATGTTTATTGCCATAATATGGATTGGACAGGTGTACAAAATAATCCTGTTATTTCTACCCCACACACACCAATAGTTTATCCTGTAATAAAGATTTATGGCTCTCTCAATTTTGCACCCGGAGTAAGTATAAACACTGTAATGAGCAATGCACCATACTTTAATTTTGAAGGTTCAAACGGAAATTTTACGATTACATCTGCAGGTATTTTACTTACTGATCTTATTTTTCAGAGTTCCTATTGCACATATACTTTAAATGATGATTTGAATCTCTATCCAACTTACAATGGAAATTCAATTTATCTGAACCAAATGAATAATTGCACATTTAATACAAATGGTAAAAATATTAACTGTCGTGATTTTTCCTGCAATGGTACTGATACCCTCACCTTGTCGATTGCGAATTCGGTAATTCACTGTGAAGTATGGAATATCAATTCAAACAGCCTCACACTTGACGCTACCAATTCAAAAATTTATTGTACAGGTTTTAGTCAATTCAATCCTGGAGGCAATCATACGTATAATGATGTTGAAACAAATGGGATCAGTTCCAGTTATCAAAACACATTTAATGATGTTGTATTGCCGAATGGAGGAAGCATTGGAAGTTCTTCTGATACTTTTAATAGCGTCTATTCTTATGGAGGGTTGAATTTGGGTTGCAATCACAGTACATTTGGTAAAGTGGTTGCTTTGGGCAATTTATCTATAGGGTCGGGCAATACATCGCGCAATACGATAGACAGTTTGAATTGCAATTGCCCCGGGAGTACTATAAGTATTGGCGGATCAATTACTGTTGATACGATGTGGATCAATTCACTTCCAATTTGGCCCGTAACCATTCAGGGAGGTGGTACAAACGATTCGATCATCATGAACTCCGGTACTTTTTGCACCGATTATATTTATGTGCAAAATATGGTGGCAACCGGTGGGGCCACTTTTAACGCAGGGCTCCACAGTGTTGATTTAGGAGGTAACAGCGGCTGGAACTTTGTCAGTTGTGGTAATTCACCATTCGTAAGCAATGTGTGGCCTGGAGATGCCAACTATGATTTGATTACAGATAATTTCGACCTGCTAAACATCGGTATGGCTTACGGTGATACCGGTTATGTGCGCCCGGGGGCTTCGCTCAGCTACGTTGCACAACCAGGTAGTGATTGGTTCTACCAGTTTATTAACGGAGTAAATGTAAAACATGCTGACTGTGATGGAAATGGGATTGTGAATGCCATGGATACGCTTGCAGTTTCACTCAACTACGGACAAACACATCCAGCGCGATTGGCGCAATCGTATTCAACCACCGGTTTCGGTCCTGACTTGTCGTTTCAGATGCCGGGCACTTCGCTTACACCCGGAATCATTGCAACCATTCCTATTATGATTGGGTCAATCACAACTTATGGATTTGCGTTTACCATCAATTTTGATCCATCGTTAATTGTTCCCGGATCCATGTCTATCAGTTATGCCGGTTCGGTATTTGCATCCACATCAAACTATATTCATATTGAAAAAGATTTTTATGCAAACGGAAGTTATGATCTTGCTTTCTCGAGGATCAACCAGGTGGATGCCTCTGGATCAGGTTTGATTGCAACCTTAACTTTTACGGTTGCAAATAATGCAGGTGCACCGTTAAACCTGTCGTTCAGCAATATTTTATTTATTAATCACAATGGGCTTGAAATCCCGGTAAACGCGCATACTAATTCCATTGCCACCGGCATTGCACCTATCGACAGCTACCTGCCTTCTTCTTTTTATCCCAATCCAATGAGCAGTGAGGCAATTATCAGTTTCCTGAATGCTGATCATCAAAATTATTTTCTTTACCTTTACGAACTAACCGGGCGAAGAACAGCACCCGTTCAAAGTACCTTATCAAACACTTTTTCTATCGAACGGAAAAATATGCAGAGTGGAATTTACTTTTACGAATTGACTAATAGTAATAAAACTAAAGTTGCGAAAGGCAAATTTATTGTGAGATAGGCTTTTTAAATTATGCGGCAGCGTCCGAATGTCTTGTCCTGAAATAGGTTTACAGTTTTGTAAACTTAAAAAACAATGGTAAACAAAGAAAAAATCATTCAGGAGTATTTAACCAGCACGTTAGGTTATCGGGAGTTATCTAAGAAACATGGAATAAGCAGGAGTGCAAT
>JANNXV010000148.1:0-6118 GCA_031409815.1 Bacteroidota bacterium | reverse complement strand
GGCAACTCAGAGTTCTCAGCAATTTCTTGTTGGGTAGGTTCGCGTTCATATTCCTGTTCTAACTGACTAAAAACTTTTCCGATTTTATTTAATGATCCCACTTGGTTCAAAGGCAACCGAACTATACGCGACTGCTCAGCTATTGCTTGTAATATTCCCTGACGGATCCACCATACTGCGTAAGAAATAAATTTGAATCCTCTCTTTTCGTCAAAGCGTGCTGCTGCTTTTATCAAACCAAGATTTCCTTCGTTAATTAAATCAGGCAAAGTGAGACCCTGATTTTGATACTGCTTTGCAACCGATACAACAAAACGCAAATTGGCTCTGGTAAGTTGATCTAAAGCCGCCTGGTCACCTTCTCGAATGCGCATGGCAAGCGCCACTTCTTCTTCGGCAGTAATTAATTTTTCTTTGCTGATGTCTGAAAGATACTTTTCTAATGAGAGGTCTTCGCGGTTGGTAATGTTTTTTGAAATCTTCAGTTGTCGCATAACGGCTAGTTTATTTGATAGTATATTACTGAATATGGTTTGAGGTATTCGTACACATCAAATTTATGTTAATCCTTTGATCATTCGTAAAAATTTTGATAATATATTTTTAGTGTAAAAAAAATGTTTTATAAAAATGATGCCAGAAATAGGTTGTTTTAAAAAAAATAAAAACGGCTATATTGAAAAGGCAGAAGGCGGCAAAATAAAAAAGGAGAGAATTTGCATCCTCTCCTCACTCAAACATACTACTAACTACTCAACTTAAACTACATTCCAAATCCATAATAGGCTCCCATTCCATTGGGGTAAACCCCTTCAATCAAAACTCCACCTTTTTTATTTTGAAGGTAGTTGATCACATCGCTGGCACTTTCTACTTCTTGATTATCGATGCGTGTAATAATGAATCCTTCTTTAATGCCGGCAGTTTTTAATTTTCCGGTTCCTAATTCTTTAATTTTCACACCTGCTTCAAGACCTAATTTGGATTTCTCAGCGCTACTGATGTTTTCCAAAGTGGCACCCAATGAATTTACCACCTCGGTTTCGTTCTTAATTACTTTGGTGTTGCCTTCTTTATTGCGCAAAGTAACCGTCACTACCTTTTCTTTTTCATCGCGAAATAAGGTAACATTAATTTTATCGCCAGGTCGATATAATCCAACTTGTTCCTGCAATTCGGGCGAAGTTTTAATCTGTGAACTATTTATTTTAGTAATTATGTCTCCTTCTTTAATGCCTGCTTCAGCTGCAGCTCCACCCGGTGTAAGGCCATTTACATAAACTCCATTATAATTTGTAAGGTCTTTTTCTTTTGCAAAATCTGCATCAATATCGCGTATGCTAACACCAATAAATCCGCGCTGAACATTGCCATATTCAATTAAATCATCCACCACTTTTTTTACAATGTTTACCGGTATTGCAAATGAATATCCGGAGTAAGAACCGGTATTGGATGCAATGGCCGCATTGATTCCAACTAATTCTCCATTGGTATTAACCAATGCACCGCCACTATTTCCGGGATTTACTGCAGCGTCCGTTTGTATAAAAGATTCAATCGGAAATTTTTGATCAGGAAGAATATGAATGTTTCGTGCTTTAGCGCTTACAATACCTGCAGTTACTGTCGATGTTAGATTAAACGGATTACCTACCGCTAAAACCCATTCGCCAACACGCACGTTATCTGAATTTCCATAGCTGATATACGACAACCCTTTTTGTTCAATTTTTAATAAGGCCAAATCGGTTGATGGGTCGGTACCAATTACCTTAGCAGTATAGGTGCGTTTGTCATCTAATGTTACTTCCACTTTTTGAGCATCATCCACCACATGATTATTGGTAACAATGTAGCCGTCTTCTGAAATGATTACTCCCGAGCCACTCGACTGTGGCTGTTGTGGTTGTTGCTGCTGCTGTGGGTTGCCAAAAAAGAAGTTGCCAAATGGATCGAAGAAGGGGCTGTTATACACATTCTTCACCGCATAACTTGTTTTTACGTGCACAACTCCTGGAACTGAACTTTCTGCTGCAGTGGTAAAATCAAGTGTTGAATTTGGAATCGCTCCTGCATAATTTACCTTTTGAATCGGAATTTTAGCACTTAAATAATTACCTGATTGAGGTGTTGCATCAAAGTAATTTTTGTAAATACCAATTCCACTTACACTGCCAATTAGGGCAGCTACCAAAACACTTGCATTCTTTCTAATCGTATTCATAGTTTTAAAATTTAAAGTTAAAGTAGAGTGCTCTCATATTTTGTTTTCGTTATATCAATTAAGATGCCACCAAAATTACAGCGCTATTTATGAATGAAATCTGAATTTAACATTACTTTAACCAGACTATTTGACCGACTTTGTCATCAATAAATGTTAATATTTCAGCATATTAAATTGATTTATTTTTACCCCCATGCAAGTTACCTTTTATAAATACCATGGCACTGGCAACGATTTTATCATAATTGACAATATGAAAGAGTCAACAGTATTAAGCAGCCAGCAAATAGCATTTTTGTGTCATCGCAGATTTGGAATTGGGGCTGATGGACTTATGACCATTGCACCCGATTCTACAACGGATTTTTTGATGCAGTATTATAACGCTGATGGTAATTTAGGTTCGATGTGTGGTAATGGTGGCAGATGCATAGTAGGTTTTGCTGCCAATAGAAAATATATAAAAGGCGAAACAAAGTTCAATGCAGTTGATGGAGAGCATAATGCAATGGTTGTTGACTCAATAAATCAGATAGTCAGATTGCAAATGGCAGATGTTGTGGTGCCAAAACTTTCTAATAATGATTTAGTGCTTGATACAGGGTCGCCACATTTTGTAAGATTTGTAGAATCGGTAGATAAAATTAATGTTGTGGAAGAGGGAAGAGCAATCAGGTACAATGATTTTTATAAAAAAAATGGTATCAATGTAAATTTTGTAGAACAGCAAAATGATATTTTATATATCAGAACATACGAGCGCGGGGTAGAGGATGAGACTTTAAGTTGTGGAACTGGTGTTACTGCTTCAGTTCTTGCAGCAGCGTTTACAAAACGCATCAGTGAAAACGGAAAACAAAAAGTAAAAACTCCAGGTGGACTATTATCAGTACAGTATGAAAGAGATGGAGAAGGATTTAGAAATGTCTGGTTGGAAGGGCCGGCAACATTTGTTTACGAAGGTCAAATAACAATTTTATGATAAGAGGTACCAGCATTATTTTACGCGCTTTAGAACCCCAGGATGTTGACCTGATGATGATTTATGAAAACGATATGGAGATTTGGCCGGTTAGTGGCACATTGGTTCCTTATTCGCGCTATACCATTGAACAATATTACATTAATGCAATGCAGGATATTTATTCTGCTAAACAGCTTAGACTCGCCATTGAAGTGATTAAAGAAGCACATCGTGGACCAACTATTGGTTATGTTGATCTTTATGAATTTGATGCCCAACAGCGAAGAGCAGGAGTAGGAATCTTAGTGGCCGATAAAAAGGAAAGAAGAAAGGGATATGCCACTGAAGCATTAAAGTTACTTACCAAATATAGTTTCGATACACTTAATCTTCATCAGCTGCATTGCCAGATCGAGAATTCAAACAAACACAGCATTAATCTTTTTAAAAAGGCAAAGTTTAAGGAGTGTGGCGTAATAAAGGATTGGATCATATATAACGGCAAGTGGCACGATGTTACTTTAATGCAGATTATCCGCCCAAAACCGGTTATATGAATTTAAAAGTAGTACGCGCAGTTTTTTTGATTGCGTTGTGCAGCATTTTGTTTTATTTAAATTGGTTCTGCTCGCCACAACAAAGCAAGCTAGGCTCTAACAAAATTTATGCAAGTTTAAACGACTCCACGCAATATGTTGGCATGGCACAATGTCGTTTGTGTCATGAAGGAATTTATAATACTTATATTGAAACCGGCATGGGTAAGTCGTTTGATATTGCAAGTCTAAAGAAGAGTTCAGCAAAATTCGATCAGCATGCACTAGTTTATGACAAGTACAAAGATTTTTATTACAAACCATTTTGGTCGGGCGATAGCTTGAAATTTATTGAGTTTCGGTTGGAGGAAAAAGACACCGTTCATAAGCGAATTGAAACAATCAATTACATTGTCGGTTCCGGTCAACATACCAACTCACATATTTTTAGTATGAATAATTTTTTAAATCAGGCACCTATGACTTTCTATACGCAAAAGGGAAAATGGGATTTGCCTCCCGGGTTTGAGGATGGACATAACTCTCGTTTTAATCGTTTGATAGGTTTGGAATGTATGAGTTGTCATAACGGTTATCCAAAGTTTGAGTTAGGATCGGAAAATAAGTTTACCGAAGTAAAAAACGGCATTGATTGCGAACGTTGTCATGGACCCGGTAGCGAACATATAAAACAAAAATCAGCAGGAGTGATGGTTGATACCACCAAAGAAATTGATTACAGTATTGTGAATCCTGCAAAATTACCTATCAATTTACAGCTCGATGTTTGCCAGCGTTGTCACGTACAAGGTAATGCAGTTTTAAACGAAGGGAAATCTTTTTTTGATTTCAAGCCGGGAATGCATTTGAGTGATGTGATGAATGTATTCATGCCGGTTTATAAGGGTAGTGATGAAGAGCATATTATGGCTTCACATGCAGTGAGATTGAAATTGAGCAAGTGCTATATTGAAACAATTAAGCGAGTGGAAAGCGGCACAAGTTCAAATCAACTTGCATTGAAACCGTATCAGAATGCATTGACTTGTGTTACCTGTCACAACCCACATGTGAGCAGGTTGGCTACTGATAAAAAAGTTTTTAATGCTAAGTGCAACAGCTGTCATCAGTCGGGTAAGGATGGTTTGTGTACAGAGAAGGAAAAGGTTCAGGCAAAAGCAAATTTTAATTGTGTGCAATGTCACATGCCTGAAAACGGAACCACGGATATTCCTCATGTCAATGTGCATGATCATCGCATTGCAGTGCATATTTCTTCCACCGAAATAAATAAAGTAAAAACTTTTATCGGTATCAATTGCATCAACAATCCAAAACCTTCAGCTGATGCGAAAGCAAAAGCTTTTATTGCTTATTATGAAAAATTTGGTTTCAACATTTCAATGCTGGATTCAGCATTGCATTATGTTTCATTATCTAATGTAAATGAGCGTAGTAAAAATTATAAAATAGCTGTGCAAATTTATTATTTGAAAGAAGATTATAATAGTGTTACGAAAATTGCCACGGAAGTAAATGCGTTTTCTCAACTTAATAAGCAATCATATGATAATTATGATGCCTGGACCAGTTATCGAATTGGAGAATCATTTAATACTATTGGCGACACTAAAAATGCACTTATCTATTTTCAAAATGCATATCGATTAGCACCGGATTATGAGGAGTTCGCTAATAAATATGCAACTGCATTATTGATGCAAAATAAAAGCAGTGAAGCAAAGAAAATTCTCGAAAAATTAGTGTTTGATCACCCTAACTTTGTGCAGGGCTTGAGCAATCTTGGTTATTATTATTTAAGTGTGGAGAACAATCTCGCAAAAGCAGAAGCGTTATATAATCGTGCCATTGCACTTGATCCAGATTATGAACAGGCGTTGCTAAACAAAGCAGGGTTGATGATAGCGACCAATAGAAAACAAGATGCAGTTGTATTACTAAAGAAAATTGTAAAGCGTAACCCTACTAATGAAAAAGCAAAAATGGCACTATCACAATTAAACGCAAGATTGTAGAGATGTTTCCTTATTGTCATCCTGAGGCACGAAGCATCTCTCAACACGTACAATTGGTAAGTAAAACATGAAACCCATTGGTACACATAATTACTTCACTTATATTCTAACAAACAAAAGCAAATATGTGTTGAACGTTGGTGTTACTAATGATTTAAGAGTCAGACTGTATCAACATGCAGAAGATGCAAAAGGCGCAAAGAAAACTTTTGCAGGAAAATATAATTGTATCTGGTTAGTATATTTTGAAAGGCATGAATATATTAGTCATGCAATTGAACGTGAAAAGGAATTTAAAGGCTGGACAAAGCAAAAGAAAATAAATTTGATCAATGAATTTAATCCTGAGTGG
>JANNXV010000147.1:0-14969 GCA_031409815.1 Bacteroidota bacterium | reverse complement strand
CTTTTTTTGATTTGAAAAAATGATTTCAAAATGTATTTCGCATCAGCACATCAGCACATCAATCCATCAGCACATCAAAAAGTATGAGTGAAGTAACAGGAAAAGCATTTGACGGTCATTTATTACAACGCATATTTGTTTTTGTAAAACCATACCAAAACAAATTCAACATAGCAATTATTTTAACTGTTTTGATTGCTTGTGTTGCACCTTTACGTCCGTATTTAACACAATACACACTTGACAACAGTGTAGCAACTGGCGATGCAATAGGCTTGCGAAATCTAACTATTCTGATGATTATACTTTTGCTTTTGCAATCATTTCTACAATACAATCATTCGTTACTTACAAATCTTATCGGCCAAAAAGTAATCAAAGATCTGCGTGTAAAACTTTTTGACCGCATGATCAATTTCCGTCTATCGTATTTTGACAGAACACCTGTTGGAACTACTGTAACCAGAAGTGTGAGTGATATGGAAACGATTGCAGATATTTTTTCAGAAGGATTGATTGTGATCATTGGCGATGTGCTTCAACTGGTGGTAATTATTGGCGTGATGTTTTACACCGACTGGCGGCTTGCATTAATCAGTCTTAGCACTATTCCGTTCCTAATGATTGCCACCAATGTTTTTAAAAATAAAATCAAAGAAACCTTTAATGATGTGCGTACCGCTGTTGCACAACTTAACTCTTTTGTGCAGGAACATTTAACCGGAATGCGCATTGTACAAATTTTTAACCGCGAGAAAGAAGAGTACAAACGATTTGATGCCATCAACAAAGTACATCGCGATTCAAATGTTCGTTCCGTTTGGTATTACAGTATATTTTTTCCAGTGGTCGAAATTCTTTCTGCCATTTCAATCGGCTTAATTGTATGGTGGGGAGCAGGTGGTGTGGTTCGCGATGAAGTAACTTTCGGAAATTTAGTTGCATTTATCATGTATATAAACATGCTGTTTCGACCCATACGTGAGTTGGCAGATAAATTTAATACGTTGCAAATGGGAATGGTAAGCTCTGAACGTATTTTTAAAGTGATGGATGAAGATCAACTCACACACACAGGTGGAACATATACACCCGAACGTGTGAGTGGTGATATTGAATTTAAGGATGTATGGTTTGCATATAATGCGCCTCGGTTGGTGTCTTCACCAACCGAAGCAAATCCGTTGGTGGAGACACCAACGGAGGCACCAAACTGGGTACTTCGTAATGTAAGTTTCAAAGTAAATGCAGGCGAAACTGTTGCATTTGTTGGAGCCACCGGAGCAGGTAAATCCACCATCATCTCATTACTCAATCGTTTTTATGAAATTAACAAAGGCAGTATTTTAATTGATGGAGTTGACATTAGAGAATTTAAAATTAGCTCATTGCGTAAACAAGTAGCTGTGGTGTTGCAGGATGTGTTTTTGTTTTCCGATACCATTGCAAATAACATCACGTTATCCGATCCTGATATTTCTATGCGGCAAATACAAGAGGCAGCAAAACAAGTTGGAGCCAATGTTTTTATTGAACGCTTACCTGATACTTATGATTTCAATGTGCAGGAACGCGGTGGAATGTTATCACATGGTCAGCGACAGTTACTCGCGTTTATTCGCGCCCAACTTTATCAACCTGCTATACTTGTTTTGGATGAGGCCACCTCATCCGTTGATTCAGAAACAGAAGAACTGATTACACGTGCCACACAAACGGTAACTGCCAACCGCACATCGATTGTAATTGCACATCGTCTAGCCACCATACAAAATGCTGACCGCATTATGGTGATGGATCATGGAGAATTAATTGAAAGCGGAACGCACCAGCAACTATTGGAAAAAGGAGGACAGTATAAAGAGCTGTTTGAAATACAGTTTAAGCATTTGACTGAAAATTCAACACAAAATGGCTAAGAATAAATTACTGAACTCTTTGCTCAATCGCCATCAAAGCTCCTTTAGCCTGCTCATTAGACGGATTTAGTTCTAACGCTTTTTTAAAATACAATTTTGCATTTGCAAAATCATTGATTGTAAAATAAGCTCCTCCTAAATTATAAGGAATATCTTCTCGAAGAGAATCATATTGATAGGCTTTGGTTAAATCCTTAATGCTTTCATCGTAATCCTTTTCCACACCCTTTGTCATCCCACTTCTAAAATAACGCTCGGCTAAAATTTTATCAAACTCTTTTAACTTAGCATTATCAGGGCTAACTATTCGGGCTCGATTCCACCAAAATTCAGCTGAATCATAATTCGCTTCCCACGAGTAGATTACTCCGGTATTCAAGTAACCATCTGCAAAAAGCGGATAAATTGCTATTCCTTTTGCAAAATAAGTTTTTGCAGAATCAAAACTCTGTTGGCGCTCCACTCCTATAAGATCCTTTCCAATTTCAAGATACGCAATGCCGGCATTCAAATATGCCTTTGCATTATTGGGAACTGCTTTAACATCTGCAATAAAAAGTGTGTGATTGTCTTTCCAGTCATAACAACGAATTATATTTCTATACACTGCAGCAATTAATAATAGTCCACAGAGAGAATAACCGACTGTGATTATAAATTTCGGGGCCATGGTATTTGATACGTACAAATAAATATCATTAAACAACTTTCCACAAACAATGCATATCCCAAGTGATGGAATAAACATAAATCGTTCTGCTAATGGAGCACCTATATTGAAAAACAAATTGGATAGAATAGAAAACGTAATTAGGTAAAATAGAATTCCGAATGAATACAGCGATTTTCTTTTCAAATAAACAACAGCAATTGCCATCAAACACAAATGCAGTGCGATGGAAAACAACACTCGCCAGTCACAAAAATCCGTTGCCGGAATTTGGTTGTAATTATAATCGTAGGATAAATGAATGGGAACAAAAATTAATTTAAGATAAATGAGCCACGTCAAAAAAACAGTTGCGTAATGTTGCGAAGTACTCATCAATGCAAAGGGATTATTGAAAAGATCATTACTTACTGTTCCGCTGTTATTTTTTGTTGCTGCATATCGAAGCAAAATAAAAACCATAGAAACAATCAAAAAAGGAACCGAGGTTTTAAATATTTTAGCTACCGAATGATTTGTAAAAAAATAAATTGACAAAGGTATAATCAGCATAAATGTAATTGCAGTTTCCTTACTTAGTAAAGAAAGAAAAAAGTAGACTATAGAAAAAAGTAATGACGCAAATTTTTTACTGTTACTATAATCAAATAAACTTTTCAACGTCAAAAGAAAAAAAAGCAAACACAGAATATCGTCTCTGCCTTTTACATTAATTACGGGTTCGCTATGAATGGGCAAAACCATAAAAAGCAATGAAACACCCAAAGCAATAATGCTGTTTTTTACGATGTTCTGTTGCAGCACTTGTAACAAAACGACACCACTCAATGCATATAAAAGCAAATTGATTAAATGCGAAAGAAAGGGAACGTTTCCAAACAACTGGTGTTCTATTGCAAAGGTTACCAAACTCAAAGGACGATAACGCCCGCCAGAAAGCACCATCGCATTAACATCTGTCATTCCTGCGAAGGTGTCTTTGCTTAAAATATTTCCAATTCCTGCAAAACCACTCTGAACAAAATTATTTTTTACCAAAACTATAAAATCATCCAGTGCGTATCCGTTCATTAATGAAGCACCGTAACTGATAAAAACAACGCAAATGAGCAGTATATTTTCCTTCGAAAAAAAAGCACCTCCTTGTTTTATAGCTACAACTTTAGCCGGTGTATTTTCAATTGACTTTACGTTTATTTTATTTGGCCGTTTCATAAAGTAATTACAAATGAACCTATTCCTGTTGCTTAACAAAATAGGCAATGGCTAACTCATAAACCGATAAACCTAAACCAGTAATAATTCCCTTACAAAATTTTGATAAAAAACTTTGATGTCGAAATTCTTCACGTGCAAACACATTGGATATATGTACTTCAATAACCGGAGATTTAATAGCAGCTACAGCATCCGCAATAGCCACAGAGGTATGGGTATAACCTCCGGCATTCAATACAATTCCATCAGCACTAAAACCACAGCGATGCAGCTCATTAATAATTTCTCCTTCCACATTGCTCTGAAAATAAGCAATGGTAACTGCAGGATATTTTACTCTTAAATTTTCAAGATAAGAATCAAAATCATTATTTCCATAAACTTCCGGCTCACGTGTTCCTAACAAATTCAAATTGGGCCCGTTAATAATTTGTATCGTCATAGATTAAACTACTGTTAAAATGCGTTTAGCTTTGAACACAACATGCGTATCATTCGTAACACATTCGTTAATTAGTATGCTGTGGCAAAGTTATATTAAAGGTTTTAAGAGTTATCTGCAGTTGGAACGATCACTTTCTCCAAACTCGATCGAATCTTATTTACGCGACACAGAAAAACTGGCCCAGTTTGTTGATTATAAAAAATTAACTCTTCAACCGGAAGAGGTAAAACACGAACTGCTCGAAGAGTTTTTGGGCTGGTGCTACGAATTGGGAATGGTAGCACGTAGTCAGGCACGTGTACTGTCGGGCATAAAGGCTTTTTATAAATATCTGCTGATAGAAAATGTTATTAGTGACGACCCAACCGAATTATTAGATGGACCTCGTATCGGTCAAAAACTACCGGTTTTTTTATCAGTAGATGAAATTAATTTACTGATAGCAGCCATCGATCGCAGCAAACCGGAAGGCGAGCGTAATAAAGCAATTATTGAAACGATTTACAGTTGTGGCCTGCGTGTATCTGAGCTAGTTAATCTTAAAATGAGCAATACCTTTTTGGACATTGGGTTTGTAAAAGTGCTTGGCAAAGGAAATAAGGAACGCATTGTTCCTATGGGAGGCGCTGCCGTCAAACAAATTGGTATTTATAAGGAAGCTTATCGCAATCATTTAACGATTCAAGCAGGCAATGAAGATTTTTTATTCATCAGCAAAAGAGGAACAAAACTCACGCGCGAAATGATTTTCTTAATCATAAAAGAGCTGGTAAAAAAAACAGGACTTAAAAAAACAATCAGTCCACATACTTTCCGACATTCATTTGCCACACATTTGATTGAAGGCGGTGCGGATTTACGAGCTGTTCAAGAAATGTTGGGGCATAGCAGCATCACTACTACCGAAATTTACACGCATCTCGATCGCGAATATTTACGCTCAGCTATATTGCAATTTCATCCCAGAGCATAGGCTAAGCCTTTAGCTTTTAGTCCCGTCTACTGTTAACTTATTTTTTTAGGGAAGTCCGGCTATATTGTATTCCTTTTTTCTACATTTACCCAAACCTTTAAATTACAATTATGGCTTATCAATTTCAGGACGCAAGTATTATTGATATCATTGATGAAAATGAAGTAGTAAAAAGATTTTTTATCAAAGTTCCAGACGAAGTTCCATTTTCATTTAAGGCCGGGCAATTTATTATGCTCGATTTGCCAATTGATTCCAAATACACCAATCGCAGTTACTCTATTGCCTCGGCACCAAGCAACGACAATATTTTTGAATTATGTATTGTACTCAATCCAAAAGGTTTGGGAACACCATATATGTTTGAGAATTTTAAAATCGGAAGCCCTGTTAAAATTTCAAAAGTACTTGGCAAATTTGTGCTGCCTAGCCCTATCGAACATGACATATGCTTTATCTGCACTGGCACCGGTATTGCTCCGTTGCGTGCTCAACTAATCGACATTATTAATAGTGGAGTGCCTCATAAAAATATTTATATGGTATTTGGTAACCGATGGACTAAGGATATCATTTATCGAAAAGAAATGGAAGATTTTGAAGCCACTTATCCGGAGTTTAAATTTATTCCTGTGTTGTCACGCGATAATGCCGATTGGGCTGGACGTAAAGGATATGTTCATCAGATTTACGAGGAAATTTTCGCTGATAAACGACCTGCCTATTTTTACATATGTGGTTGGGCCGATATGTTGAAAGAAGCACGCCAAAGATTAGAAGCAATGGGTTATGATAAAAAGGCTATAAAATTCGAATCGTATGATTAATTTAATAACTGATGTGAAGATTTTTTGAAACTATTCATTAATTAAATTGTTTTTCATGTGGATTTTAAATCATCAAGCATTTTGACAAATCAACAATCAGCACTTTTTTTATTATGAAAAGAGTTTCTAAAAGAAATGTGGCACCAGAGTATGGCTTTGGAGCAAATGTAACGGGCCCAGGCCAGCGATTGATGAATCCTGACGGCACTGCCAATGTTAAACGTATTGGAGAACCGGGCTTCCAGGTTATTAATATTTATCATTCGTTAATTACCATGTCATGGTCGAAATTTAACCTGCTGGTATTTTGTTCTTATTTAGGAATCAATTTTCTTTTTGCATTCTTATATCATATTGTTCCGGGATCTGAATTAAACGGCATGATATACCATAATGATTTAGAAAAATTTATGGATGAATTTTTCTTTAGCGCACAAACTTTATCTACCGTAGGATATGGACGCCTTAATCCTTCAGGTATGGAGATGAGTACCATTGCAGCTATTGAATCTATGATTGGCTTATTAGGATTTGCCTTGGCAACTGGTTTGCTGTATGGTCGATTTTCAAGACCAAATGCAAAATTGCTTTTTAGCGAAAATGCTTTAATCGCACCTTTTAAGGAAGGTAAAGCATTTATGTTTCGCTTTGCAAATGCCCGCAGAAATCCGCTCATTGAATTAGAAGCCAACATTATCTTTTCTTATAATGAAACAGTTAATGGAAAACTAATGCGACAGTTTCAAACCTTAAAACTTGATTTAAGCACCATAACTTACCTCGTTATGTCATGGACCATTGTACATCCAATTAATGAGGAGAGCCCGCTTTTCAATCTTACAAAAGAAGATTTAGAATCATTGGACGCTGAGTTTTTTATCAATATTAAAGCAATTGATGATACTTATGCTCAACAAGTGCATACGCGAACTTCTTATAAATATAATGATGTGGTTTGGGACGCCAAATTTATTTCAGCTATCGGACAAGACGAAAAAGGAATGAACACCTTTGATATACGCATGATAAACAACTATTCAGCTGTAACATAATATACCTATTACATTTTTGGTGCAAATAAAATTATTCATTTATAACTTTTACTTATAAAACATTTTGATCACACTTATCAGCGGCACAAATCGGGTGCATAGTTTAACCGAAAAATTTTCGCGCATTTATTTTGAATTATTAAAAGAGAAAAATCCGCATGTTCAGTTTTTTAATTTAACACAATTACCTCCTTCGATTATTGAAATGGAAGTGTATGACAATACGCCCAATGAAGTAACTAAAATTCAAAAAGAGATTTTTGAAGCCAGTGATAAATTTGTTTTTATTTTTCCGGAATACCATGGAAGCTTACCCGGAATTCTTAAATTATTAATGGATGTGATGGATGCAAAAAAAGCTTTTAAAGGCAAAAAAGCTGCACTAGTAGGAATTGCTACCGGACGTGCAGGTAACCTTAGAGGAATGGACCACCTTGCCTCTGTTTTGATACATATGGGTACTACAGTGATGCCATTTATGTTACCTGTTTCGCGTGTACAAGATGAGTTTACCGATCTTCATACTTTAACGGAACCTACTTTGAAAGTAGTAAATCGCCATATCGATGAGTTCCTTAAATTTTGATTCAAAAAAAAATCACCAATTAAATGCTGTTCATCGTCTCACTGCATTGTGGGCACTAAACGAGTCGGGCCTTGGTGGAATCATGCACGCTCTCCATATTCCGTTCACCGGATTTTTTGTTGGCGGTATTGCAGTAATTCTAATAGGATTAATTGCTCATTATAGTAACCATTCATTCCGTCAAATTATTCAAGCCACTATTTCGGTAATTATTGTTAAAGCTATTGTAAGTCCGCAGTCTCCGATTCCTGCATATGTTGCCGTTGCCTTTCAGGGATTTATGGGTGCACTGCTTTACACGTTGTTTTCCAATTTTACTTTCACCTCAGTACTTTTTGGTTTTTTAGCCTTACTTGAATCGGCAATTCAAAAATTTTTAATCACCACTTTGTTATTTGGCAAATCAGTTTGGGAGGCGCTTGATATCTTTTTTAAGAGCCTACTAAAAGATTTTGCGCTCAACGAAAATTTTTCGTTCAGCTTCTGGCTCATCATTATATATTGCGCAGTATACGCTATATGGGGAATTATACTGGGATGGTGGATTTCAAAATTGCCACACCAGATTGAAGGACGTTCGGATGAAATTAAAATTCAAATCCAAAGCAATGCTCGAATAAATCTGGCAAATGAAAGTAGCCGCTCTAAAAGTGGAGGTAAAAGAAGTGGTATTTATGTGTTAATTGTGCTTGCGTTTATTGTCTGCATTTTTTCAATGAATGCTGTTAACGAAAGTCAAAAGGCCTTGTATGCAGTGCTAAGAACCATTGCGGTGTTATTGGCATGGTTTGTATTTGTGCAGCCATTGATAAAATCGGTAATCAGGAGATATGCATCAAACAAACAAAAGGATAATAAGTATAGGACAAGTCAATTGATTGCTTCATTGCCGGCCTTAAGAACATATGCTCAACAATCATATGAGTTAGCAAGCTTGACCCATAAAGGTTTATTACGTTACAGAGAATTTATTTTTATTCTTGTAGTGATCACGCTTCATTCCGATGAATTCGAATTGTAACATCTATATTTTCAGTGCACCCATTCAAAGTGGCAAAACAACTTTGTTGATGAATTGGGTTGAGCATCAACAAAACGTTTGTGGCATTCTTAATCCTGAAATTGATGGCAGAAGAAAATTGTTTGATATTGCTGCTAAATCTCTAATTGATTTCGAAACAACCGCTAACACCACAACAGAAGAACTAATTTCAGTAGGCAGGTTTCATTTTTACAAAAAAGCATTTGATCATGCACAATCTATTTTGCTTCAATCAATAAAACAAAACCACGAATGGTTAATCGTAGATGAAGTTGGCAAACTTGAATTACATCAACAGAAAGGTTTAGAGCCAGCTATCACTCATTTAATTAACCATTATAAATTCAAGAACCCAACCGGAAATCTATTATTAATTATTCGCGACACGCTTTTGAACGAATGCATTCTATACTATGGATTAGAAAATGCCACAATCATAAACAAGGATTTTTTCTCTGCTCAACAAAAGAAAGATTTGTATGGCTTAGTAGTTTGTGGTGGGCAAAGCAAACGTATGGGAACCGACAAAAGCTTGATTGATTATCACGGAAAACCACAACGTTATTTTTTATACGACCTGCTGCAATCATGCTGCGAAAAAGTGTTTATCAGTTGCAACCAATCACAATTGAAAAACATTTCTGTCGGTTACGAAACAATTGTTGACGCACCTCAACATCAAAACATAGGACCTATGGCTGCTTTGCTAAGTGCTTTTGAAAAATATCCAAATAAATCCTTTGTACTCATTGGCTGTGATTATCCTTTTGTTAATATAACAGAAATTCAAACATTAATTAATGCAAGAGAAATAAATACGATGGCTGTTTGCTATACTAACCGTCAATCTTTTTTAGAACCACTATTAGCTCTTTACGAGAACTCTTCATTCGCACAATTGATTAATGCTTTCCATCATCAAAACTATTCATTGCGACATTTTCTGGAAGAAGTTAATGCCAAACAAATTATCGGATCCGCTGAATTAACCATGAGCGTTGATACGCCTGAGGCGTATCAAATAGCTAAAGCTAACATTATTCGTTAAACTTTTTACCTTTGATAAATGGTTAAACCTTTGGTAACATCCTCTCGCATTAAAAAAGTAAATGCTTCAGGCATTACAGATGCTGACGACTTGCTGGCTGCAGAAGAACCATTGGAAATCAGATTGGGTTTCGGCAAGCAAAATGAAAGACAACAAAAAAGTATTTCTGTTACCATGCGTACTCCGGGCAATGATTTTGAATTAGCCCTGGGGTTTCTATTTACTGAAGGGATTATTAAAAGCGCTAATGATATTTTTCAAATTAAATACTGCACCGACAATAACCGAAAAGAAGATTATCAAAATATTGTTCGTGTTGAGTTGCAACCGAACATTGAATTTGATCTCGAAAAATTAGCTCGACATTTTTATACTTCTTCCAGTTGCGGTGTTTGTGGTAAAACTTCTATTGAATCAGTAAAAACCGTTTGTAGTATAAACACCGAAAAAGATACACTACAATTTAGTGCCAATCTAATTTATCAGTTACCGGATGAATTAAGAAAACAACAGAATGTTTTTGAATATACCGGTGGTTTGCATGCTGCTGCATTGTTTGACACAAATGGAAAATTAATTTTGGTACGCGAAGATGTAGGCCGACACAATGCATTGGACAAACTTATTGGTGCTATGATACCTCAACACCTCCACACTGCAACACCTCAACACTTATTGCTATTGAGCGGACGCGCAAGTTTTGAGTTGATTCAGAAGGCTGTGATGGCTGGCATCAAAATAATTGCGTCAGTAGGTGCTCCATCCAGCTTAGCGGTACAAATGGCCAATGATTTCGACTGTACACTTATTGGTTTCTTAAGAGATAACAGATTTAATATTTATTCGGGAGAGAAAAGAATTATCATGAAAAAATTAAGTGATGAGGTGATAAAGTAATTTTTTTCACCTTAACACTTCAATACCTTAACACTAAACAATGAAACTACGCATCAAAGGAAACTCCATTCGCTTCCGACTTACCAAATCAGAAGTAGATTATTTTGGTAAAGAAGGATATCTCGAAGAAAAAACCGAATTTGGAAACAACACATTTATTTATGCAATGCAAAAATCAACAGATGCCAAAATTTTAGCTGCAGAATTTTCAAATAATAAAGTTACCCTGCAAATTCCTTCTTCACTTGCCGAAAAATGGGTAAGCAGCAACTTGGTGGGACTAGAAAATGAGATGGAAATAGCACCAAGAAAAACGCTATTTTTATTGCTCGAGAAAGATTTTAAATGTTTAGACAATACCATGGAAGACCAAAGCGATAATTACCCGAATCCATTGGCTGAAAATAAATAGTACATTGTTTTTACCCTAACAGTTGTGAGCGACAAAAACAAAATTTCCAATGCTGAAAATCCTGAAGAATTTACAGGATTAAAACTGGGCAAACCAAAAGAGGTGGCAGCGGGCATTCCTGCTGTTATTTCAACCGCTCAACACATGTTGGACGAAATGGATTTGGGTCGTGGACTAAAAGCACTCGCTAAACTCAATCAAAAAGATGGTTACGATTGCCCCGGTTGTGCATGGCCCGATCCGGATGATGAGCGGTCGCGTATTGCTGAATATTGTGAAAATGGTGCGAAAGCAATTGCTGAAGAAGCTACCACAAAAAAACTGACTGCTGATTTTTTTGCAGCCAACTCGGTAAAAGAATTATCACAGCTTGACGATTATCATATTGGAAAAAAAGGTCGCGTAGCACAACCTATGTATTTACCTAAAGGTGCAACGCATTATCAACCCATATCGTGGGACAATGCCTTTAAAAAAATTGCTGAACAACTAAATTCGCTTGCGTCACCCAACGAAGCGGTTTTTTACACTTCGGGTCGAACCAGCAATGAAGCAGCTTTTTTGTACCAATTGTTTGTGCGCGAATTCGGCACCAATAATTTACCCGACTGCTCAAATATGTGTCACGAGTCGAGCGGAGTAGCACTCACCGAATCATTAGGAATCGGTAAAGGTTCTGTGAAGCTGGAAGATTTTTATCAGGCAGAAGTTATTTTGGTAATTGGTCAAAATCCCGGAACCAATCATCCGCGCATGCTAAGTGCTTTGCAAAAAGCAAAGGAAAATGGATGTACAATTATTTCCATAAATCCATTGCCCGAGACAGGGCTTATTAGTTTTAGTAATCCACAAACCATAAAAGGAGCGTTAGGTATAAAGGCCAAACTAACTGATATATTTTTACAAGTAAAAATCAATGGAGATATGGCATTGTTACAAGCCATTGAATTTTTACTTTGGCAGCAAGAAGAAAAAAATCCGGGCACTGTTTTCGATCATCAGTTTATTAATGAACACACATTGGATTATCAATTGCTCATCGATCACATAAAAAAATATGATGTAGCATTTCTTGCCGAAGCCAGTGGTGTGCCCTTAGAAAAAATTAAAAAAGTAGCTGCCATTATTGCTCAAAAGAAAAAAATAATTGCCTGTTGGGCAATGGGTTTAACACAACACAAAAATGCAGTTGATACCATTAAAGAAGTGGTAAATGTTTTACTGCTTAAAGGAAGCATTGGCAAACCGGGTGCCGGCACTTGTCCGGTTCGTGGACATAGCAATGTGCAAGGCGATCGCACCATGGGTATTTATGAAAAACCATCTGTTGCATTTCTTGATAGTTTGAAAAATGTTTTTCGTTTTGAACCTCCACGCGAAAATGGATTTGACACAGTAGAAGCCATACACGCCATGCACGAAGGCAAAGCAAAAATATTTTTTGCCATGGGCGGTAATTTCCTTTCTGCCACGCCTGATACTACTTACACAGCTGAAGCTTTACGTAAGTGCAAATTAACCGTTCAGGTTTCTACTAAACTGAACCGAAGCCATTTAGTTAATGGCGAAGAAGCCATCATACTACCTTGTTTGGCACGAAGCGACAAGGACGAAATGAGTGGAGAAAATCAATTTGTGACTACCGAAAATTCAATGGGAGTCATCCAGTTTTCGAAAGGCAATTTACATCCTGTATCGGACGAGTTACTGAGTGAACCAATTATTGTATGCCGATTGGCTCAGGAAACCTTAGGCGAAAAAGCAAATGCCAATTGGGCATTGTATCAAAATCATTACGATCATATTCGAAACGATATTGCTAAAACAATTCCCGGTTTTCAAAACTATAATGAGCGTGTGCGCAAGCCGGGCGGATTTTATTTACCCAACTCCAATCGCGAAAAAAGTTTCAACACTTTTACCGGCAAAGCAAATTTTAATGTAGCCGATATCACTATTACACCGCTGGCTGACCATGAGTACATGATGATGACCATTCGCAGTCACGATCAGTTCAACACCACTATTTATGGACTTAACGATCGCTATCGCGGAGTTTATAACGAACGCAGAGTAATTTTTATGAATGCCAACGACATTGCTCACGAAGGTCTAAACCCGGGCGATGTAGTTGACCTCTTCAATTATTTTGATAATACCGAGCGTGTAGCCCATAAATTTATTGTGGTTGAATTTAACATTCCCGAAAAATGCACTGCCACTTATTTTCCCGAAACCAATGTATTGGTTCCCATCAATAGTGTGGCCGATAAAAGCAACACTCCTACCTCAAAAAATGTGGTAATTAAAATTAAAAAACACCAATAACACAACACTATCTTTTCTACTGATTGCATTATGCAATCGCAACAAGTAGTAATGCCATTGCGTAGCCTTTCTAAGCCTAGCTTCCAATTCAATAACAAGCAAAAAAAAATCCCGGCTCGTTGGAACCGGGATTGTAGAATAATAAATCTCTCTTATTTAATACACAAATTTATGTGTAACACGTTTCTGGCTGTTTTGCAATGTAACTAAATACATTCCATGTGGCCATGCTGTTGCGTCAAAATTCAACATATTAATGCCGGGCACAGCCGCTTTTTTAGCTCCCGACAGTATGGTTTTACCAAGCATATCAGAAATTATATAATCAACCGGCTCGTTGCTGTCGTAATCAAATATCACTTGCATTTCCGTTTCATTTTTTACAAACAGAATTTCGAAAGTAGATGCGCTGCCAAATTTAACAGCCACATAATCCGATGCCACCTGAGCAGTTCCACCAAAATCAGTTTGCATTAAACGATAATAGTTAATACCCTTTTCAGGACTATTATCCCATGTTTCATAATATTGATTATCGTTACTATTTCCTTGACTTAACACTTTTGGCAGACTAATACTGCTTCTAAAATCCAATGTGCGTTCAACCGTAAAATAATCATTATCCTTTTCAGAGGCTGTTACCCAATTAATTTTCGCCTTATCATTTACTGCATTTGCCTCAAATGATAATAAACTAATTGGTAAAGGGCTATTTGAATTTGCAGCTGCCCAAGGATTGCTATTACCAAATGTCCAGGTATAGCTCGGCAATGTTATCGTATTTACTCTTGCCGCGCTAAAAGTTGGAACGCCCGGAACGGTAAAACCAAACCCTGCAACGCTAGCAACATAAGTTTGAGCACCTGGTGCAGGTCGCCATCCTGCATTTGCTGGAGAAACACTGGTGGTCCATGGTTGCACCTTTCCTTGAGTGAGAGGATTTGGAGTACCGGTCATTGTTGATGGTCGCTCAGCATCAATAAATGAGAACGAAATAGTAGAAGTATTTGCAGCAGCAGAACTTCTACTTAATATCCAGTAACGGTCTGCTGTATTTGCAGAGTTATTTCCACCGCCCACAAGATTAATGTGAGTTACCCCTGGAGGTAGAGGTAAATTAGTTGCAGCAACAGCATATTGAGCAATAGTAACAGTACCCAAATCACCAGATACATTATTAATTGTAAACGGTATATAATGGCTTACAGCAGTATTAGCAAATGGAACAAGGTGAGCACCTACCGTGGTACCAATATTCCAGTTCACTTTACTTAACGAATCTTCACTAATTAATACTCCATTAGTTCCGGCTTGAAATTTAAAAATACCTGCAATAGTTGGATTATTAACCGTAATGCTATTTTGGTTCATAAATATTCTACCCTGATTTATCGCCAATGTGTCGTTAACCACAATAGATTTATTTAACGTAATTGATTGCGTGGCACCTCCCTTTTCCATTCTAAATGCATTAAATGTAGTTGGTTGCGCGCCACCAATAACCTGATTGTTGGTTCCACCAAACACTACCCTGCTTTTTGAGCCGGGTATA
>JANNXV010000146.1:0-7824 GCA_031409815.1 Bacteroidota bacterium | reverse complement strand
ATTTGAATTACTGGAGGAGAAACATTCTGACCCCAATGATCTCGCAACAACCAAATCTATTTATGAAAAAAAACTGCATCAGCGCTGGTCAATGGTATTGGGTGAAGGATGTGTCTTTTTAAGTTTACTATTGTTTGGAATTTATCGTACCAATCTTGCATTCAGGCGAGAAGTTGAAGTGTCGCGGCAGCAAAAAAACTTTTTGCTCTCAGTAACACACGAATTCAAATCTCCGTTGGCAGCAGTCAAACTCAATTTGCAAACCATGCAGAAACATCATTTAGACGAAACCAAAAGATTAGAAGTACTTGGCAAAGCAATAATGGAAACTGATAGAATTGATACTTTGGTAGAAAATGTTTTACTGGCAACTCGAATAGATGGACATGGCGACCAATTAGTTTTGGAAGATCTTCATTTGTCAGATTTTGTTCACAAAACAGTTTCAGATCATATCGAAAGAATGGAACGGTATCATGAAATCATTCATCAAATTACACCGGGTATTCATATTAAAGGCGATAAACTCGCATTAAGCTCATTACTAATTAATATTTTGGAAAATGCTGAAAAGTATTCAGCAGTTGATTCTCTCATTGAAGTAGGCCTGTCTCTCAATAATCAGGAAGCCATACTCACCATCATTGACCGAGGTATTGGGATACCGGAACAAGAAAGAAACAAAATTTTCAATAAGTTTTATCGTGTAGGTAACGAAGAAACACGCAAAACAAAAGGAACCGGGCTCGGACTTTACATTGTAAAACACATTGTAAACATGCACAAAGGGAAAATTGAGGTGCGTAGTAATCATCCAACAGGAACTGTTTTTGAAATTCGATTTCCGGTTGTTTAAGATTATTTTTGCGCTTTCATTACCTGTCATGCTGAGGAACGAAACATCTCTCTAAGTTTCGCGAGATACTTCGTTCCTCAGCATGACAAAAACTATAGAACAAACAAACTCATGTCAAAAAAAGTTGCACTCATAATATTGGATGGATGGGGAGTTGCACCCAAATCTAATGCAAATGCCATCGCATCAGCCAACACTCCTTTCATGAACAGCTTAATGCAAACCTGTCCTTATTCAAAATTGCTTACCTCGGGTGAAGATGTGGGTTTGCCCGAAGGACAAATGGGGAACTCAGAAGTTGGGCATTTGAATATTGGTGCAGGAAGAGTGGTGTACCAGGAATTGGCAAATATTAACAAGGCAGTGCGTGAGCGAACGATTGATAAGAATCCGGTCTTGCAGGAAACATTGCGTTATGCAAAAGAGCAAAATAAAAATTTGCATTTAATGGGTTTGGTTTCCGATGGTGGTGTGCACTCTCACATCAATCATGTCAAACATCTTTGCACGCTTGCACACGAATACGGTTTGAAAAATGTTTTCATTCATGCGTTCACCGATGGACGTGACACCGATCCTAAGGGTGGACTGGAATTTTTAAATCAACTGGAATTGCATTTGCAAAAAACAACCGGAAAAATTGCAACTATCACAGGAAGATATTATGCAATGGATCGTGATAAAAGATGGGAACGTGTTAAACTTGCTTACGATGCTTTGGTGAAAGGAACGGGCGAATTAACTACCAATTGGAAAAAATCGGTTACTGATTCATATACAGCAGATCGAACAGATGAGTTTATCAAACCAATAATTATTTCTGACGCATCTAATGTTCCTTTAACAAAAATTCAAGATGATGATGCTGTTATTTGTTTCAACTTCCGTACGGATCGTTGCAGGGAGATAACCGAAGTGTTAACACAAAAAGATTTTCCGGAACAGCAAATGCAAAAATTAAAATTGCATTATGTTACCATGACGAGATACGATTCCACTTTTAAAAATGTGGAAGTGGTTTTTGAGAAGGATAATTTAACAATGACTTTAGGAGAAGTTTTGGAGAAGGAAAATAAAACCCAGATTCGAATTGCGGAAACAGAAAAATATCCGCACGTAACTTTTTTCTTTTCGGGTGGTAGAGAAAATCCTTTCAAAGGAGAGCAACGCATTATGATTCCATCACCAAAAGTGGCAACGTATGACTTGAAACCGGAGATGAGCGCCATCGAAGTGAAAGATGCCATTGTGAAAGAATTAAACAAGGGCGAAGTAGATTTTGTTTGTTTGAATTTTGCCAATGCTGATATGGTTGGTCATACCGGAATTTTTTCTGCTGCAATTAAAGCGGTTGAAACAGTAGATGATTGTTTGCGGCAGGTGGTGGAAGCCGGACGATCAAAAAACTATTCGTTCATTATTATTGCCGATCATGGCAATGCTGATATGATGCTAAACCCTGACGGAACACCCAACACTGCACACACCACCAATCCTGTTCCGTGTATTTTGATTGATGATAGTTACAATAAAATTAAAGATGGCCGTCTGGCTGATCTGGCCCCAACTATTTTAACATTGATGGGAGTTGATGTTCCAAAAGAAATGACTGGTATAGTTTTAGTTTCTTAGATGAAAGCTTATCGCGTTTGTCATGCTGACGCAGGAAGCATCTCTCCAAGTGTCGCGAGATGCTTCCTGCGTCAGCATGACAAAAAAATTCAGACATATAAAATGAAGAAAGAGTTTACCTGTCTATTATTAATCATGTTTTTCATTTCAACCAAAACATTTTCCCAATCCCGTCTCGGTGTTATGCTTGGAGGTGGAGTAAATTATTATTATGGTGAAATGAATGATCGTGTGATGACTGACCCGAACTTATTGCGCGGTTACGGCAACATTGGTTTGTTGTATCGTATAAGTCCACATTTTGAAGCGTGGTTAAATTATATGCATGGCACGCTTGCAGGTGATGATCAATATGCGATTGCGTATGAGGCACGCAACCGCAATTTGAATTTCAATTCTACACTGGATGAAGTTGCGTTAATGATCGGGTTCAAACCTTTGGGAGAAAGTCGTGGAAATAAACGACACATCATTCCCTATTTATTTGCAGGAGTGGGTGGTTTTCATTTCAATCCTAAAACAACATTGAATGGCGAAACCATTGCATTACACGATATTGGCACCGAAGGACAATACATAAGCAGTGATGGTGACAACTACCCTAAACCTTATAGCTTATATGCGCTTTCATTTCCCGCTGGTATTGGGGTCGAGATAAAACTAAGCCGTGCATTTGCATTGCGTGTGGAAGCAGCCAATCATTTTACCTTGACAGATTATTTAGATGATGTGAGTAATGCCTATCCTGATTCGACCGCATTGGCCTCCACACCCAATGGTGCTGTTGCAGTTTTACTTTCGAATCGGCAGAAAGAAGGAGATTTTCCGGAGAAAGGAATGAAACGTGGCAACCCCGGATCCAGAGATAGTTATATGCATATTGGTGTGAGTATTTTATTTACTCCTGTTAATTCAAATTCTTCCGCACCCTCCACCGGAAAAAAGAAAAAGAAGAGTCATTGTCCGGCTTATCATTGATGTGAGATTTCATGCTGAACTTGTTTCAGCATCTCTACAGTGCGTTGAATGGACAGATGCCGAAACAAGTTCGGCATGACGATACTTCGGGTTTAGTTGGTGGCGGTGTTTCTTTGTATGTTTGTTTTTAAATACAGCCAACATGAAAAAAATAATTACGCTACTTATTATATGTATTGCGATAAATGCTGAGGCGGATTATTGGACACAAAAAACAAATTTTCCTGGAGTTGGATTAAGGGGTTCTTTTTCTTTTGCAATTGGAAATAAAGGATATTTGGGTTGTGGATGGGATAATGCGTTTATAATGCACAACGAGTTCTGGGAGTACGATCCAATAACAAATGCCTGGACCCAAAAAGCAACTTTTGGCGGTGTTTCCAGGTGGTTATCGACTGGATTATCCATCGGTAACAAAGGTTATGTTGGTTTAGGTAAAGATTCAACATACGCAAATCTTAACGATTTCTGGGAATATGATCCAACAACAAATATTTGGACACAGAAGGCAACCTTTGGTGGCGGGTCAAGATGTGGTGCTGTTGGGTTTTCAATTCGTGATAGAGGTTATATAGGGACTGGTGGCGGAATTTCAAATGACCTTTGGCAATATGATCCAACAAGTAATACTTGGATGCAAAAATCAAACCTATTAGGAGTATCCAGATTGGAGGCAAATTCTTTTGTTATTGGAGATAATGCTTATATAATAGCAGGTATTATTGGTGCAAACACTTTTGCATCTGACTGTTGGGAATATAATAGCATATCAGATACTTGGTCTCAGAAAGCAAATTTACCCTCCGCTACTCGCTGTGATGCTGCTTCATTTGCAATTTGCAATAAAGGATATTTTGGAACAGGAGATGGAGGAAGCGGTGCCTCACTTAAGGATTTCTGGCAGTATGATCCGTTAATAAATGTTTGGACACAAAAGGCAAATTATGGAGGTGGAATAACTGATGAACCTGCTTTTTTTTCAATTGGCAATAAAGGATACATTGGCTTAGGTAATGATAATAACCCTACAAATGTTTTTTTTGAATACACTCCTGACAGCGCCTGCACCACCGGCATTGAGGAGTTAACAACTACAAGTTTTACCATTTATCCAAACCCAACTAAAACCTTTGCAGTTATTAGTTGGGATAACAGGTTAGAAAAGAAAAATGTGGAGATAAAAGTTTTTGATACAAATGGGAAAATAGTTTTTATACAACAATATCAAACCACCACATCCAATATTAAACTACCCACAGCATACCTGCCAACGGGAATTTATTTTGTGCAGGTAAGTGAGGGAGAAAATAAAGTGGTGAGGAAGATGGTGGTGGAGTAAAATTTACCGTCATTGCGAGCCTATTTCAGGCGAAGCAATCTCATCATTGGAAAGATTGCTTCGTGTGAAGGACACTCGCAATGACGGTTAGATTTCATGTTTTATTTTTCTGATGCAACATGCTTTTCCAACTCCTCAAAGAAACTTTTAAAATGCTCTTCAAACAATTCATAATGCGCTGTTAAAAATTCAGGTGCTTCTTCCATTCGCGATTCAAAAGTTGTTCTACGCGACAATCCTGATAAAGCACGCTGCATTCCTTCAATAGTTGCATAACCTGTTAACCAATTGTACTTTTTCATGTAAGTCAACATGTAATTGGCACGTTCGGGTAACAGCGCTGCATTGTTTTCCATTAATTGATAAACATCGTCAGCATAATTTGATAAAGACTGATGGTGATAAATATTCCAATCACGCGCGAGGAAGTGATCGTAAAAAACATCCACAATCACCGGGGCATACTTACGGAAATGCGGACGAAGCAATAATTTACTTTGTTCCACAATTGTGTGCTGGTCAGTAAAAGTATCAATGCTTCGGTGCAATAAAATTCCCTTCTGAATTTCCTGGCTATATAAATCAAACTGTTTTCCTTTTACATGATCCGCAATAAAATTGCCTATCATTATCATGGGCTGGTCACCGGAGAGATAAAGATGCGCGAGATAATTCATTTCAGTCGCCAAATCTAAATTGAATTAATTTCACCGCGCGCAGTTTCATCAATAAACGTACAATTTCTTTATGCAAGATATTTATTTCTGGATTATTTTCAATGCCTTTATCCTCACAATGCTTGTGTTAGACCTTGGAGTTTTCCACAAAAAAGACAAGGTGGATTCGCTGCAGCAATCATTATTATGGGTAGGGTTTTGGATGTTACTTGCTTTTACTTTTAATGCATTAGTTTATTTTTGGAAAGGCCCAACGCTTGCATTTCAGTTTACAACCGGATATATTATTGAGTGGAGTTTGAGTGTAGATAATCTTTTTGTCTTCATTGTCATCTTTAGTTTTTTTAAGGTGCCGGAGAAGCTTCAACATCGAGTGTTATTCTGGGGCATTTTGGTTGCGTTAATTTTAAGAGGCGTTTTTATCTTGGCCGGTGTTACTTTATTTAAAGAATTTGAATCGCTGATGTATGTATTTGGAGCCATTCTTATTTTCACTGCATTGAGAATGATACTTAAACGCGAGGATGAAGAACCGGATTTGTCAAAAAACGCTATTGTTCGATTCACAAAAAAACTGTTTCCGGTAATCGATCATTATCATGGCAATAAATTCTTTGTTAAAGAACGAGGTAAATTAGTTGCAACCCCATTGTTTTTGGTCTTAATGGTCATCAATTTTACAGACATTGTTTTTGCTGTTGATTCCATTCCGGCAGTGCTGGCAGTGAGCAAGGATATGTTTATCGTTTACACCTCAAATATATTTGCTGTGCTGGGTTTGCGCTCCATGTATTTTGCATTGAATGCTCTAGTTCATGTTTTTCGATACCTGAAATACGGCATCGCAATCATTCTTGTTTTTGTAGGATCTAAAATGCTGACTGCGCATTATTATGAAATTTCTACCACTACCACACTTGCGGTTGTTTTAACTGTTCTGGTGTCAAGTATTGTGATTTCATTGCTATTCAGAAAGAAAAAGAGATGAAGTCAAAATTACTTTTTGCATGGAAGTATCTATGTTATTATTTTTCTTCGCAAAGCAAGCATGATGTTCATTCGCCATTTGTGTTCGATCTGGTTACAAAAGTTTTTAATAAGGATGAAAAATTGGAAATATTTAAACCGATTGAACAACACAGGAACGAATTACTAAAAGACAATAGCGCGATTAAAATTCGTGATTTTGGAGCAGGTTTTGGCGGAACTGTTTATCAGGAAAGAACGGTATGCTTCATCACCCAAAATTCTTCCAAACCAAAAAAGTATACACGTTTGCTTTATCGTTTGGTAAATTACTTTAAACCACACCTAATGCTTGAATTAGGAACATCAGTTGGTATTAGTGCCATGTATCAGTCAATCGGAAATGCTGAAGGCAAGTTAATCACCGTTGAAGGATGTGAAAACACTGCAGCTAAAGCACAACAAACCTTCAATGCATTAGCTGGACAAAATATTTTGTTGGTAAATGATGAATTTGATACTGCGTTAGACAAAGTTTTTTTAGAACATGATTCAATAGATTATGTTTTTATTGATGGGAATCATCGCAAAGAACCTACACTAAAATATTTTGAGCGATGCCTGAAACAATCTCATGCAAAAACTGTTTTTATTATTGACGATATAAATTGGTCGGACGAAATGCGTGAGGCATGGAAATCTATTCAGCAACATCAGCACGTAAAAATTACGATTGATTTATTTATGTTGGGTATCGTATTTATTAATCCTGATTTCAGTAAGGAGGATTTCAGGATTCGATTTTGATGAATAGAACACGGATGACACCTATTAGACAGATAAAAACAGAAAATCAGTGCAAAACCGTTGCATCCGTATCATCCGCGTTCCATTCTCCATTCTCTTTACTATTTTTGAAAACATAATATGCAGCCAGTAATTAAAGTCAATAATATCAGCCGTGTTTACAAAGTTGGAACCGAAACCATTCATGCGTTACGCTCCATTAGCATGGAAATCAAAAAGAATGAATATGTTGCATTAATGGGCTCTTCAGGTTCTGGCAAATCAACATTGATGAATGTGCTCGGCTGCCTTGATACCCCATCAAGTGGAGAGTATTTTTTAGATGGAACAGATGTAGCAAATCGCAATGACAATGCGTTGGCCGAAATAAGAAACAAGCAAATTGGTTTTGTGTTTCAAACATTTAATTTATTGCCTAGAAGCACTGCTTTGGATAATGTGGCACTGCCGTTAGTTTATGCCGGATTTTCAAAAGAAGAAAGAAACAAGCGCGCCTTAAAAACATTGACCGATGTCGGTTTAGGTGATCGGGTTTCTCACCGTCCTAATGAATTGTCGGGTGGTCAACG
>JANNXV010000145.1:0-6818 GCA_031409815.1 Bacteroidota bacterium | reverse complement strand
AATAATTTAAAATTAAAAACTAAAAACTCTGTAATTGATGGGAGTATTTTAGTAAGCTACCAGAGTTTAGATGCAATTAGAACAAATCCAGCGCAGCTAAGATTAAATGTTCAGCTAAATCCATTGAAGTTGAGTAAGCGCGACATGGCTTATTTTAGAACTTATGCAGGAAATAATCAGCAATTGCAAATGATATTGAATGACGATATCGTAATAAGTGGAAATAGTAAGGGAAGAATTGATAACCTGAGTTTTGAGAATCTGAAAATTCGAAATAATGATTTTAAGATTAGTTTATCTGGAAAACTTAGCGGATTGCCCAATTTAAAAGATGTAAATGGATTAGTCAAAATAAATGAATTTAGTGGCACCGCAGAAAGTCTGTATAAATTACTGCCTCCGGAATCTATTCCTCAGAATATTGATATTCCTGATAAATTTATGTTGAAGGGGACTGTTGAAAGTCGGAATGATACTTATTTGATAAGTATGTTTTTAAATAGCTCAAGTGGAGATCTTAAAGTTAATGGCAAAATAACTGACTTGAAGAATGCGGATAGATATGCCTACGATTTGGTATTAGCAACAAATGGTTTAGAGTTAGACGAAATTTTGAAGGATACACTTTTAGGTAACGTGGTTTTTGATATTAATGTGCATGGAAAAGGAGTTGCAATTGAAAAGGCATTCGTTAAATCAGATCTTAATGTACCGGTTTTTGACTACAGTGGATATACTTACCAAAATCTTGTAATGAGTGCACGACTCAATTCTTCTATGATTGATGTTGTGTTTAGTAGCAAAGACAATAACTGTAAAATGGATGCAACTATTGGTTATTCGTTAGATAGCCTTCATCCATTACTTAAAACTATTGCCAATATTGAGTATGTGGATTTGTACCAGTTAGGTTTTGTAAAGGACAGTATTAAATTCAAAACCACATTAGTTGCAGATGTATCTGAAATAAGCGGAGAACATTTGAATGGCAACGTGAATTTAAGTAAAATCGAAATCGTGAAAAACAATCAACCCTATTTCATTGATTCAATAAACGTAGCAGCTACTCATATTGATTCCATTCAGTCATTAAGTATGAATGCTCCTTTTATTGATTTTAAATTGAAAGGGAATTATGAAATAAAATCGTTACCAACTGTCGCAAGAGCTTTGTTTGTTGATCGTATTTTGAAAAACGCTGTTGAAGTAGATACGCTTCCTCTAGCTTATGCTGATATTGAAGGTGGAATTAGATACGATTCTTGTTTTCAAATTTTTGCACCCGGAATGGTGGCAATGAAAGATGTTGGTTTTTCTGGTAGTGTTAATACGTTGAAACGAGAACTGAATTTAGTGTTGACAATGGCGGGAGCAAAGTATGATGACTTAATTATAGACTCGACCACTTTGGTTCTTAATACAGTTTCTGATACTTTGAAAGTTGATTTAATGACTGAAGGAATAGTAAGACAATCATATGAAATCAATAGGGCTCAATTATCATGCAGAGCGAATGATGGATTAGTCAGATGGAATTTCGATCTTCATAATAATAATGATTCGTTAAAGTATAATTTAAGCGGTACAATAATTAGAGATACATCTTCAGTTCAATTGCATTTTGAAAATGAGCAGTTAATTAATTTCGAGAAATGGCTAGTACAGAGTGATAATTCTGTAAGATATATGTACGACCAAGCAGTATTATCAAATCTGGAGCTTTCATCATTAGGCAGAAAACTAAGCTTACTTTCATCAACGAAGGAAAATGGTTTGCCTTTGACATTGCATCTGGCAGATTTCCCAATCAGTACAATAAGTAAGTTGATTAGTGCCGACACTGCTTCGATTGAAGGAATAATAGATGGAGATGCTGTTTTATTGGCCTTAAATCCTATACGATTTACCACTTCAATTACAGTGGATAGTCTAAAAAGTAATGGAACTAAATTAGGAAAGCTGTCATTTGATGCTGCTAATGATTCGGTTTATCATGGAGAAGCAAAGTTGTATGGACCCGAAATGGATTTAAGTTTACATGCAACCTATTCTGATAGTGGTTTGGTTAACGGTGATGCCATGATTAACAGATTCAGTTTAGCAGTACTCAATCCTTTAATAAAAAATTATATTGTTAATTTAAAAGGAGGACTAAATGGCAAGCTAAATTTGAGTGGTACTATTAAGAATCCAGAGTTAACTGGCGAATTGAATCTAAAGAATGCAGAAGGTGTCTATCGGGATTATAATACCTATTTTTATGTTCCTGAAGAAACAATCAATTTCAATAATAATGGTTTAAAGTTTGAACAATTTATTATTTACGATAGTTTAAAAAATACAGCTACTATTAATGGATTTTTATTTACCAATAATTATCGTGATTTTGATTTTGATTTGGCTGTAAATACCAAGCAGTTTTTAGCCATAAATAATAAGTCGTATCCCGAACAACAATTCTATGGTCCTGCTTCATTTACAGCTGATTTAAAAATTAGGAGTAAAAATGAGGCGATAAATATTGATGGAATAGTTAAGGTGAACGATAAATCACATATCAATTTTGAATTAAGCAATGCAGATACGTTGACATTAAATAATAATGGAGTAGTGCTGTATTATAATGGTGAACAACATATTGATAGTATAAATTTTGACGAATTGGCTATTGACAACCACCAGCTAGATAATTCAAAAAAATTAAGAGTAAAACTGAATTTGGAAATTACAAAGGGATCCCAATTCACACTGATGCTAAATAAGGAAACAGGCGATTATCTGAATGTTTATGGTGATGCAAATATTTCGATGAGTATGCAGCCCGGTAATGATGTTACTTTAAGTGGAAAATATACGATTGATCATGGTAAATATTTGATGTCGATTAATCAGTTTGTTAAACGTGAATTTGAAGTATTGAAAGGTGGTACTATTAGTTGGACAGGTTCTCCAACCGATGCCGACATTAATTTAGAAGCACTTTATAAAGTTGAAACATCAATAGGAGCGCTAATGTCGAGTTCACAATCTATAAGTAGTGGATCTCAGAATCAACGTTTGCCATTTGAGTTATATCTTTCATTAAAGGAAAAAATGTTGTTACCTAAGATAAAATTTCGATTAGATATGCCTGTAAAGGACCAAAGCGCCTTTTCGGGATCGGTATATGCAAGAATTAAACAGATTAATTCCCAAGAGTCGGAGTTAAATAAACAAGCAATGAGTTTATTAGTGCTCAGACAATTTATTCCAAACGATGCTGTAGCAAGTGCAAATTCGGGTTTTTCATCGGCTGTTGAATTAACTGCTCGAGCAACTGCTGGCGAAATAGTTGCAGACCAAATGAATGCTATGATTTCATCGCACGTGAAAGCAGTAGATATAACATTTATTGTTGATGCCAGGCAAGATTATACGACCGGACAAAAGGTAGATGAAACAGATTTGACTATAAATATGAGTAAATCTCTTTTTAACGATCGAACAACGGTTAAAGTGGGTAGCACTTTTGCTTTAGAAGGTTCCGATGAACACAAGCATAATACTTCCGGCTTTGCAGGTGATGTTTCAGTAGAATATAAATTAACAAAAAGTGGCCGTTATAGAACAAAGGTTTATAGTAAAAATCAATTTGATACTTATATAAATAGTCAGGTGGTTAAAACTGGTTGTAGTTTTATTATCTTTCTTGATTTTAATAAGTATCGTGATATTTTTAATCGTCATATAGACCAATAAACTAATCAACTTGCATCAAATTAAAATATTACATATTGTATTTGCATTTCATTTGGTGTTGTTAGCTTCATCATGTAATGTTCATCGCTATGTTCGTGAAGGAGATTATTTACATAAAGGTTCTAAAGTAAAGTATGATAAAACAAATAAACCTGATAGCGAACTAAAATCATCACTTAAAAATAAATGTTGGCCTTCTCCTAACAAAACTATTTTGGGTGTTCCAACGGGCTTAGTATTATATAGTATGGCTAAGCCGCCAACCGGTAAGGGGCTTAATTATTTTCTTCAAGAAGTAGTTGGAACACCTCCGGTTTTGTTTTCGAAAGTAAATATAAATAGCACAATAAACAGACTAATAGCTGAAGCAAAAGATAATGGTTATTTACGTGCTACAGCCAATGATACAATCCTAATTAAAAGGAAGAATGCAAGAGTACAATACACAATGCATCTTGGCGAACGTTATTATGTTGATACCGTTAAATACAAAGTAGACAGCACCTTATTTGGTAAGGCAATTTATAGTACAGCTGCAGCTACTCTTTTGAAACGAGAAACCCCTTTTACTGTTAAAACAGCCAGACTTGAAAGAGAGCGCATAGATAGACTAATGCGTAATAAAGGGTATTTCTATTTTATCGCTGATTTTATTTTAATTACAGCTGATACAAGTAAACCAGGAAAAATAGTTGCATCTGTAACTTTAAAACCCAATATTCCCGATAGTGCCAAACAAGTTTATACAATTAATAACCTTACTATTTATTCTGATTACGATACAGAAAACGATTCGGTAAATCTTTTATCAACCGCAATCAAATATGATGGGTTTAAACATGCAGATATAACGCAACGATTTAAACCGCAACTTTTCAGCGATCTCATCACAATAAAAGAAGGAGATGTTTATCAGTTAAAATATCATAAAAGAACACTTACTCGTTTGGTTAATTTAAATAGCTTCAAATTTATCAATGCTACTTTTTCAATAGCTGATACCATCACAGATTCATTACTGGATATGGAAATTTACTTAACACCATTTACAAGAAGATCGATGCAAATGGAAATTGGGGCGTATTCAAAATCCAACAATTTTGTTGGGTCTGAATTGAAACTTAATGTGGTGAATAGAAATCTTTTTCACTATGCTGATCATATCGACTTTAATATTTCAGGAGGTTTTGAGTTTCAAGTAGGAGGTTCAGAACTTCAATCTTACACCAATCAGAACTTTGCTGCGGGCATTAATTATTTAACACCAAAACTATGGCCGCTGAAATCTAATTTCGTGAATAATGATTTTGTGCCTTTGAAAAAGATATCTTTTGGTATTGAGTATTTTGTAAATCCGTCATTATATACCTTAAGATCCACTAATGTTTCATTGGGCTTTGTTTGGAAAGTAAAGCACAATTGGGATCACGCCCTAGATCCAATTGTTGTAAACTATTTTTATCCTTCCAACATCACACCTGAATACGATAGTACATTAAATCAAGATCCAGCTTTAA
This sequence comes from Bacteroidota bacterium, assembly GCA_031409815.1. Classification (GTDB taxonomy): domain Bacteria; phylum Bacteroidota; class Bacteroidia; order AKYH767-A; family OLB10; genus JANLUX01. The sequence goes on along the minus strand of JANNXV010000145.1, from coordinate 1,563 downwards.
AAAAATCATTGGAAGAACAATTTATTATTGGAAGCGAATACCGGCTGAATTTTAATAATCAGAATACCAGCCGGTCAAGAATTCATTTTTTTAATTCTTTTGCAATTGACGTTGCAGGAAATCTTTTAAATCTTTTTGGTAATAATTTTAAAGTTGAAGATGGTCAGGAAGTAATTGGGGGAATACCTTATGCTCAATACTTACTTTTTAGCGATGATATTAGAGCCTATTTAGATATAAATAAAAACCTCAAATGGGTGAACAGAGCATTTTTGGGTTATGGTTTTGCTTATAAAAATAGCGAGGTGATGCCTTATATAAAACAGTTCTTTATAGGAGGTAGTAATAGTATTCGTGCTTTTAGAAGTGGCACCTTAGGACCGGGAAGTTATTCCGACTCAACTATTCGATCGCAAGCCACTCAAACAGGTGAAGTACGCATTGAATTGAATACTGAGCTTCGTTTGAAACTGATGAAATACCTGCAAACAGCAATATTTGTTGATGCGGGTAATATCTGGTATGTAAATGAGCAGCCTAATCAACCAGGCAGTGGATTCTCAAAAAATTGGTATAAAGAACTTGCAGTTGGCACTGGAATTGGTTTAAGAATTGATGCCTCGGTAATGCTCATTCGTTTTGATTTTGGGTTTCCTTTAAGAATACCCTATTTACCTACAGGTGAACAATGGGTAGTTGATGATGTCAAATTTGGAAGTTCCGGATGGCGCAAAGAGAACTTAATCTTAAATGTAGCATTCGGATTTCCATTTTAGACTTGATGTAATTTCTTTGAGAAGTTGTTGATTACTAAGCATTGTAATATAGAACGTCTGTAAAAAAACACCCAACAAAATTGCTGGGTGTGTCTTGAAAATTCTATCGAAATCAGGTTTGCAAACTGCTTAGTTGAGTTTGCTCGGGACCACCATCCGGAACTCCGGAATTTTAACAAAAAATAATTTTTTATCTAATTGTCTTTCCATCAGGTAAGTGCCATACATCTTACCAATTTCGGTATTTAGATTGCATCCTGAAACATATCTATAAGTTTCACTAGGCGCAACAAACGGTTGTTCTCCAACAACACCTTCTCCTTCTACTTCACGTCTGGTATTGTCAGAATCAACAATATACCAATGTCTGCGTTTTAATCTGATGGCGTGTTCACTATCGTTTTGAATGGTAATGCGATAAGCAAATACATAATGAGATTGGGTTGGATTGCTATGAGTAGGCTGATAGAATGTTTCAACGCTCACTTTAATGCCGGCAGTAACTTCTGTAAATATTGCCATAATATTTTCTTTATTGATGTGGTCAAAAATATATCAACAAATATAGAAACCTTATTCTATTTGACAAAACACTCAAATAGGTTGGTAAATAGGCCTATTTGTTAAGATGAAAATTAGTAGATGTTTTTTGACGACAACTTTTTATAGCCAATCAGCTTTTGATACCTGCTTCCGGGTAGTAGTTGAAATACCATTATGGCATATTCGTTTTCAGTCTCGTAATGACTTCCTTCAATCAAGGTTTCGTCAGCCATTTTTTTGCCAT
>JANNXV010000144.1:0-7095 GCA_031409815.1 Bacteroidota bacterium | reverse complement strand
AATCCATGTTTTGCTGCAATCAAGAATTACATTGTTTGCGATTAACTCACCATCTCCGGCACCACCATTGGTAGCCAAGGTAGAAAGCAATACGGTTGGGCGCGATGACACCGGTGTTGGACATCCGCAATTGGCTCCCAGGTTTACCTGCGAAAAGCCTGTAGCACTCACTAATAACATAGCTGCTGTGCCTACTAATTTTGAAATTGTTCTTTTTGTTTTCATTTTTTTTTACCTTTTTGTTTGATTTTTGTTTGATTTTTAGTTTTATATATGCATTGATTTTTATCGTACTGATACCATCTCTATGTGACCAATAATTACGATGCAAATATTCCTTTTACTTATTGCGTTAACCAGAACAAAATCTTATGTAATAATTATATGTTCCTTTATTTTATGTTATGTTGGTAATGTTAAATACATAATTAATTAATAGTAAGGCAGGTTGTTAGCTTTAAATTTTTTAAAATTTATTGAGATACTTAATTAATCATTAAGATTTTGTTTTGTTTTTGATTTCGTGTAAAAACAATGCGTTTGCAGTAGATATTTGGGCGTCTCAAAAGCATTCTCTGAATTGAAAAATTGTTTTACCATTTCACTATTGATCCTGTTTTCAGGACTCGTACTTCTTTCTTTTAGGAATAGTAGTAGCTCAGAAAAATATGTTTCTGCCTATTTTAATAAACTGAATGATTTCAAGGCATTGCAATTGGAGTTAGTACGTTTTATTGCAGAAAGTGATATACACTCTACTAAACAGGTTGAAGAAATAAAAGAGAAAATAAATCTTGCAAGAATTAATTTGAAAGGCTTAGATTTTTTTCTAAGATATCTTGAGCCAACTACTTACCGTAAAATTAATGGTCCATTGCCGGTTGAATGGGAGACAGAAGTTTTTGAGAAATTTGAAAAGCCCTATAAAAGAGAAGGGGCGGGACTTACACTTGCAGCCTTGTACCTTGATGAACCTGAAATAGAAAAGGATTCATTATTGCATTTAATTCAATCGTCAGTCATCGCAACCACTACATTCGGAGCAGATTCACTTACGAATAATTTAAAAACATATCATCATTTCTTTTTATGCAATCGGCTTTTCTTATTAAATCTTGCATCCATTTATACCACTGGTTTTGAATGTTCAGATACTACTCGGATAATTCCTGAGCTGCGTTCAATGCTTACCAATGTTGAGAATATCTACCAATCGTTTAATGAAAGCTTTCCGAATACTCCCTTAAGTGCTGATTATTTTTCAAAATATAAAAATCTCATTTTATATGTTAATACACAGTCAAGCTATTATTCACAGTTTGATCATTTTAGTTTCATAAGAGATTATGTAAACCCATTATTTGCTGAAAACCAAAAATTAATTGTAGCATATAAAGTCATGAGTAAAAGTGTTGTTGATTACACACTTAATAAAAACTGTAATTCATTATTCGACAAATCGCTATACTATGGGCAAAATGCAAAAGGGATTTTTAACCATGTAACAGATATTGAAGCATTGGGTGAAATAGACAGAATTGGCAAGTTGCTTTTTAATGACCCTATTCTATCAGGAAACAACTTACGTAGTTGTGCATCATGTCATAAATCACAGGAATATTTTACGGATACTATAAATTCAACTTCATTACAGTTTAATCATAGGGAGTTCCTGACAAGAAATACTCCCACATTAGTAAATGCTGGTTATAACCATTTGTTAATGATGGATGGCAAGCAACTCACATTGCAAAACCAGGCTAAAGCAGTTATCTGCAATGCGCAAGAAATGGGAAGTGATGAGAAAGAGGTATTGCAAAAAGTATTAAGCTGCAAGGATTATAATAAGTCATTCACCCAACTTTTAAAATATACGCCACAAGAGGATGAAATAACTTTTGATCATATTGTTTCAGCTATCACTTTTTATTTCAGCAAATTCAGTAATTATTATTCATCGTTTGACGATGCGATGAACCAGCGTAAACAATTAGAACTGTCTGAAAAAAACGGATTCAACTTATTCATGAGCAAAGCACAATGTGCTACCTGTCATTTTGTGCCACAGTTTAATGGAGTTAAACCACCCTTTGTAAGTTCTGAATTTGAAGTGCTTGGAACTCCACACGATACATTATTCATACAATTGGATACTGATAGTGGAAGATATAATGTTAATCCAAGTAAAGAAACATTATTTGCTTTCAGAACCGGATCGCTCAGAAATGTGGAACACACAAAACCATATATGCACAATGGAGTGTTTACAGATTTAAAACAAGTGATTGATTTTTATGATGCAGGTGGTGGTGCAGGTAGAGGATTAACCATAGATAACCAAACACTTTCACAAGATTCATTGCATTTAAGTGAAACAGAAAAAAATGACCTAATTGCTTTTATAAAATCTCTTAACGAAAATATTGCATTTGAAATTCCTCCTAAACATTTACCATCGTCAACAGATAAAGCATTGAACAAAAGAAAGGTGGGTGGCGAATATTAACAAAAAGAAAATAATGAAATACATTTTAATTATCACTGCTTTGCTTATTTGCGCTGCAATTGATTGCAAAGCACAATCTGATATGGAATATACATTTCCGGATGATATTACTGAAAACAATAAAGAAGAATTTGCCAAACAATTTAAGAAGGGGAATATTCTTTATAAAATGAATTGTGCAAAATGCCATACAAATATTATTGACGACAAAGAAATTATTCCTGATTTTTCTCTTCCACAACTATTAGATTATGAAATAAGGTTTGCTTACCCTGATCATCAGGATCCAATGAGAGAAGTAAATATTTCAAAAGAAGAGTTAGACAGAATTATACTTTTTCTTCAATACAAGAAAAGAAATGATAGTTCAGAAAATAAAAATGAATAATAAATTTTGTTTTATGAAAGAAAATGTAAGTATCTCCAGCCAAACATTAATTGTGTTTTCATTACTCCTCAATATGTTTATAACAATTCCCTTAAAGGCTTTAACATTTTCTCCAACACAACTTATGATTACTGCAACAAGTACAGCTATTACTTGTAAAGGGTTAAACAACGGAACAATTTCTTTGGCTGTTACAGGTGGTGTTGGCCCGTATACTTACAGTTGGTCAAACGGCAGCTATACAACCGGAATGGTCACACTAAATGCTTCAAAGGACAATTCAATTTACCAAAGTCATGTGAATAATAGCAATGGTGCGGGTGAATATTTGGTGGCTGGTCAAACCGGTTTTGGATTTAATACTAGAGCGTTGATTGCATTTAGCATTGCTGGCAATGTTCCTGCAAATGCTGTTATTACAAATGCATCACTCAAGGTAAATCAGTCTTTATCAAGTGGAGCATCCGGAATTCAGGATATGGAATTGCATCGTTTATTACAAAACTGGGGTGAGGGAACTTCGTTTACCGGTGGTCAGGCAGGCCAAGGTGCTCCAGCTACACTTAATGATGCAACTTGGAGCAATAGTTTTTATCCATCAACACTATGGAGCATTCCCGGGGGTGTTTTCAGTAGCACTGTTAGTGCTACAACTCCAGTTGGTAGTCCCGATCTTTATTATTGGTCTGATACTGAAATGGCGAATGATATTCAGTACTGGTTAAATAATCCTTCTTTAAATTTCGGTTGGGTGCTTAAGGGATTAGAAACTGCACCTCTGCAGGCAAAAAGATTTGATTCAAGAGAGAATAGTTTGCCAGCCAATCGTCCAGAATTAACAATTAACTATACACAAAATACTGTATTCAGTACTTCTCAGAATTTGTCGGGCCTCGCACCCGGTATCTATATAGTTACGGTTACAGATGCAAATGGAAGCACTGCAACAAAATCAATCGTAATAAATGAACCCAATGAACTGCAGATAACTATTACCGGCCAAGCTTCATCATGCAATTATGCTAATGGAAATGCAATTGCAATTCCTCTTGGTGGCACATCTCCATACAATTTTTTATGGACTAATAGTCAAACAACAGGAATGATTAATAATTTGTCTCCGGGAAATTATTCTGTTACAGTTACGGATGCTCGAGGTTGTAAAGTTTATGGTTCAAAAACCATTTCTAATATCGGAGTTCCATCACAATCAACCACAACCATTGACACCTGTAGCAACTTTCTTTGGAACGGAAATATTTATTCAACATCGGGTACTTACATTTATTCAACTACTAATTCAGTTGGGTGCGACTCCATTGCAACATTAAATTTAATTATTAAGCCATGCCTCGTTACCCTTCATCTTAAATTGTTCCTCGAAGGATATTATTCAAATGGAACACTGGCACCTCAACTGTATAATTCAGGCACCAGCAACAATCCAAATGATGTTGATTCATTAGTTGTTGAATTGCGAAATTCCTTTCAGCCATTTTCTGTTTACAAATCAGGAACAACAATTTTGAATGTTAACGGTGAAGCAGAAATTATTTTTACTGAAATGATTTTCGGATCTAGTTACTATATAACCATCAAGCAAAAAAGCAGTTTGGAAACATGGAGTAAAAATCCTGTTACTATGTCGGCTTATGTAAATTTTGATTTCACTAATTACTAAAATTATATATCTTATGAGACAATTAAGAATTAATAAACAGATAACCAACCGTGAAACAGCTTCACTTGACAAATATTTGCACGAAATCAGTAAAGTACCTCTGTTAACTTCTGAAGAAGAAGTGGAACTTGCAAATAAAATTAAGCAAGGAGATAAAGATGCTTTAGAAAAATTTACAAAGGCAAATCTTCGCTTTGTAGTTTCAGTTGCTAAGCAATATCAGAATCAAGGTTTACCCTTAAGTGATTTAATCAATGATGGAAACCTTGGATTGATAGAAGCTGTGAAACGATTTGATGTAACTCGAGGATTCAAATTTATTTCATATGGCGTATGGTGGATACGCCAATCAATTCTAAGATCATTAGCCGAGCAAGCCCGCATTGTTCGTTTACCCCTAAGCAAAATCGGATCCATTAATAAAATCAATAAGGTTTTTGCTCAGTTCGAACAGGATTTTGGTCGTGAACCAGTTAATGAAGAAATTGCTTCTATTTTAAACATTTCAGTTGAGGATATTATGGATACTATGCGTTCCGTTGGAAAACACGTGAGTATGGATGCACCATTGCTTAAAGACGAAAATAGCAGCTTAATAGAGGAGTTGACTGCTGAAGAGTTTGGTTGTTCTCCTATAAATAACCTGATTAACGAATCTTTACAAAAGGAAATCAACCTTGCATTGAATTCGCTTACTAAACGTGAAGCAGAAGTAATTCGTTTGTACTTTGGTTTGACAAAAACATCAACTACTTTAGAAGAAATAGCTGAAGGTTTTGAACTTACTCGTGAACGAATTAGGCAAATAAGAGATAATGCAATCAGGAAATTAAAGCATTCGAGACGAAAGCAAATTTTGAAAACCTATTTAAATTAATATTCTACATTTATTACAAAGGCGACTTAACTATTATTTACTACTTGCTTAATTGTGTATTAATTTCGCACATGTAGTTTTGCTATTGAGTCTAAGTTAAATTGTTGAATGGGAATGAAGGGATTTAATGTGTCAAAGTCTTGAAGTTGTAAAAATTTTCAAGGCTTTGTTTTTTTTGAAGGCCAATTTTCTGCAACTAAATATTTTTTAAACACAATTTCTTTTTCAAACTAAATTTTTTAAAATTATTTATAACCTGTATACAGTTTTTTCAAGAAATCCTTTTTTATAATTCAAAAAAAGCCCACTTGATTTAAGCGGGCTTTCTTTTAAAGTTGGCAAATTATAAAGATGTACATCAAGGTCGGGTAAAATCTAAACTCAAATTTGGCGTATCAAATAAATAAGAGTATTTACTCCAGGTTTCTATTGCGTTTCGATTTTTAATCACGATATAATAACGGTGCAGTGGTAACAATCCTGTAAACGAAAAATTACCATAGCCGTTTGTATTAATTACATTGATGGTAGTCGCATCAAAATTAAGTGTTGCTGAATCTACAAGACTTACGCTAATCGTATCACAAATGTTCGGATAGTTTATCGGGTCAACTACAGCCATCATTGAATCAGTTCCTGCAATATACAAGCCTTCAATAAACAAGCGAAGGTTAATCGATTGAGTACAGTAAGATGCAACAATTGAAACCGGATTGGACGTTGCTGGATTTCCTGTAATACAATTTGCATTCGATGTCAACACACAAGTTACCTGATCACCATTTATCAAGCTATTATTTGAATATACAGGACTATTAATTCCTGCATTAACACCGTTCTTTTTCCATTGGTATGTTGGATTTGTTCCGCCATTCAAGGCAGAGGCATTGAATGCAACATTGGTTCCTACACAAATAGGAGTATTCGGGTTTGCAATTATAATTACAGAAGGAGTTAAAATGGGATTTACATTCATAATTATTTCGTTAGATGTTGTGGTATTTGCACAAATTACATTGGAGCTTAATACACATGTAACCACATCTCCATTATTGAATGAATTATCTGTGTATGTCGAACTGTTTGAACCTACATTAGCTCCATTTTTTTTCCATTGATAAAATGGAGAGGTTCCTCCGTTAATGGTTGTGGCAGTAAATGTCACATTTGTTCCTGCACAAATTGTTCCGGAAGGATTAGCAACAATGAATACATCAGCAGCATTGTACAATAAACTTGGCAACTGAATTTCGCTCAACACAGGGTTACGCGCAACATAATTTTGCACTCCACCACTAGGTGTGCCTATTTGAATATTTAACTCAAAGGAAAAACATCCATTGGTGGTTATCTGCGCAATCAACACTTTATTTGTTGTAGCATTAGGTCCTGCAGAGCCATTTAAAGAAGCCCATGAACCGTTGGCTGTTGTAAAAATGTTTCCTGCATTGCTTACATTATTAAACACTGTAATTTCAGAATTTATTCCAACGGGTGTAATTGCTTGTGGTGCACCAGCAATTAATCCATCCTGTACGGTCAATGCAATGCCTGCAGCAGGATCGTTGTTTTGTAATATGCCATTAAGATTGACATTGGTTGCAACTCCATCATCTTCACTTTTTAGAATCCCAAAATTGGAA
>JANNXV010000143.1:0-18585 GCA_031409815.1 Bacteroidota bacterium | reverse complement strand
GTACACGTTTTTTTACTAGTGGTACTGATCTGTTTATCAATATAAGGAATGCAAATGGATCTGCTTATACAGGTGCTGATCAAACATGGGATAAGGTAAAAATTATTATTGCCCCTTCTTCATCTTATCAAGGCACTAAATTAGCCTCAGTAGATTTTTCAGATTATCAGGCGACATTAAAATACTTTGGTCTTACAGATAAAGACAAATAACCGAAGTTATTTTTTACTTTAATAAACACTCTCTATTTTTTTAGGGAGTGTTTTTTACTTAAGTAACGGCAGATCCACCAAGATAATTCAATTCAATGAAATTATTTGCGACAATTATTATATCGTCATTAAATATCGCTCAAGTCTCGAAACTTGGAGCAAATATCCATTGCCTTTTGATAGCTCAATAGTAAGCTATGATTTCAGCAGTCAATAAATTTAACTAATCTCAAATCAGTTTTTACTTTTTATGAATTTCAGCAAAGTTGATTCACGATTAAAAAATGTAACCTTCAAAAAATAAATTCCTCTTTCAAGTTTACTAATATCTGCAATTACATTTGTTGTGTTTAAAACAGTTTGTGCCTCAAGAACAATAGCAAGTGGACTAATAATTTCAATTTTTTTAATTTCATTTTCCGAACGAATGTTTATTAAATCTGATGCTGGGTTTGGAAATACTTGAATCGTATTATCAATTGAACGCACAGATATATTACTCACACCACATGCACCGGTACTATTGAACATGGATTGTAAACTGTCAATAGGATCAACTAAAGTAGGATAAGTATTAACAGTTAAGTCAAGAAAAAAATTACCCGGAGTATCGCCCGTGTTAGCAACTCGAACAAAGGCAGAATAAGAGGAAATTCCAAACGTGAGGCATCTGGTATCTGCGCCCGGAACTTTGGCTCCTTGCAATGCGGCCATCAATTTACAAGCAAGCGTTCCAGGTGTATTTAAAAATCGGGCTTCCATCGAATCCAAAATCTGCTGACCTAACAAAATATTTCCTTGAATAGAATAATTCGGTCCTGTAATATGATTGTGATAATTCAGACAATTAGAACCGGTATAGGCTGCGCTAAGGCCACCACCTGCCAGCGACACAATTCCATATTGCCTGTTAGAAGGATTGTTTTGCACATCATGAGCTACTAAAGAATCAATGATTTGTTGCGGCAACAAACCCAAATTCATTAATGATTTTGCATAATTCTGATTAGCAGCAAGCCACGAAGCCTGTGTATGCACCACTCCTACCCCGGGATGCACATCACTTATAATAAGTGCACTCACTGTTGCACTGGTTATACAAGTGGCACCTGCGCTACCCACTTGACCTGTAACGCTATCAAATGCACAAATAGAAAAAGTGTCCTGAGCATTCAACTTGCAGCAATTAATTAAGATAAGAGCAATTACATTTAATAATTTGATCTTTAAGAATAATTTTATTTTCATGCTAATAAAGTTTAGCCAAAGTTAAACTTTATTAGCATTTTGAATTAGGAACAAATTATTACTATTACTGCTTCACAAATCTGATATTACATGAATTCGTTTTGGTTTTTAATTCCAAAGTATACGACCCACTACTTAGGTTTTTTAAATTAATTTGCGAGGTATTATTTCCCGCAACTCCTTTTGACAATGTAATACTGTTGGTTTGGTTACCTGATGAATCAAGGATAGTCGCCTGAACTTTCTCTGCATGTGTTAAATAATAATTGACAGTAAGATAATTTGCTGTTGGATTTGGAAACACGGACTGAATGTAGAATTCTTTACTCCCGGTTTCGTTTTCATGCAAAGCGGATGGAGTTAGGCATTGACCTTCGATGGCTGTATAAAAAGTGTTTACAGAAACATTTGTGCAAATATCTTTATTACCTGATGGCCATTCAATTATTAGTGAATCGATGTATAAAGCAAGGGGACCGGTGTTTCCAAAACCAAAATGAGCGTTCAGCATATTCATACCATTGAATGTGTTTTGTGCGGATATTTCGCGCATCTGCCAAAGACCTTTTGCTTTAACCCTAACCTTGGCTCCAATAGCGGATGAGTTGGAACTTATACCAATTAATTTAATATTTATAAAATCAGTTTGCGTGGTTGTATTCTCAAACAACCCCTTATCACTGGCTCCTGAAATAAACAAATCTAAATCTCCATCATTATCATAATCGCAAGAAGCTGCACAAAAGTGATTGCCATTATTAAGCACAAATGGTTCATTGGTAATTTTGGTAAATACAGTGCTCCCCTGCATTACATTGTTTTGGTAGTAAACATTTTTTTGTAGACTTTCATTCGTTACGATACAATCTAAATCACCATCATTGTCAAAATCTCCCCAGGTACTTGATAATGATACACCAAGATCAGAAACAATTGGCCCAACATCGTTGGCCTTTAGTTTAACAAAACTATTGTTATCGTTTCTGTACATTTCATTTTGATAGCCTGATGCAGGTGATGACCCAGCATAGTTGGTAAGATAGGCGTCTAAATCACCATCGTTATCAAAATCAATCCAGTTCCATATTTGTCCATCATGAAAATCGGTTCCAAGTGGTGTGGAATTTATTCTTGTAAACAATGAGCCGCTACCTTGTGCATGATTATTATCAAATAAATAATCAAGCGAAAGCGATCCGTTTACACGTCCTGCACCAATAAATAAATCCAAGTCTCCATCATTATCATAATCGCTCCATGATGGAACTGTAAATGCATCCAATGTATCCGTTATAACCGTACTATCTACACGCACAAAATTTCCACCACCAGTATTCACTAAAAATTTGCATGAATCAATTATGGAGGCAAAACCAACTGGAGACGCAATAAACAAATCCACCAATCCATCATTATTATAATCTCCAAAAGACGAACCCCAACCTCGAAGCAATGTGTCAATTGCAAACGGACCGCTTACATTTTTATTAAATGTACCGTTCCCATTATTCATAAACATCTTGCTTCCGCCTGCATTGCCTCCGGAGAGAAAGCAATCGATATCCCCATCATTATCTACATCCGACCAGGAGTTTCCAATGCCAGTTGACAAACCTAAACCGCTATTGACTATTTTAGAAAAGCTTGCGTTTCCATTATTATGATACAACCCACCACGAACAACAAAAAGGTCAATCCATCCATCATTATCATAATCGACCCAGCTGGCACCAGCATAAAATGTTTGAATGGGATCGGTAACAATTGGGTTAGTAATGGAGGTAACTTTTGTAAAAATTTGGGCGGTAGAAAGTGTGCTATTCGCCATAGATAAAATGGCTGCCACTAATATTAAGATTTTGTTTTTCATAGTGCTGATTTAATTTGTTTCAGCAAATAAATGGCATCAAATGAAAAACGGAGTCCTTACCGATAAAGTATTACTTTAATTCATCCGAATTTTGTTTTGATTACGAAACTCTGATGGCGTTATTCCTGTAATTCGTTTAAAAGCATTGTTGAAAGTGTTTTTGGTACAGTAACCTACTTCATAAGCGATCTCAATTATCGTCATTGATTGATAGTTGGTGTTTATTAGTAATTGTTTTGCCTCTTCAATGCGAAGCAAATTGATATACTCAAAAAAGTTAACGCCATAAAATTGATTGATTACCTGCGAAACATAATGTTTTGCAACACCAATTTTACTTGCTACAGTTTCCAGTTTCAACTCACTTTCGCGATAAAGTTTTTCATTTTGCATGAGAAATTTTAATGATTTGGCTAATTCTTCTCCTGCATCGAACGTTAAACCCGAGTTTTTATATTTCACAGATTCCGGTACGATTTCTATTTTTAGAAGATTGGGCTCATTTTTAAGTTTATTGGAAGTGTCAGCTACTAGTATTGATGACGAATAATCATAAACCAATTCTATCTTTTTTTTTGAGCTCCTTTCCCTTTGTTCGGCAGATTTAAAACTAAAATAAATGTTATCAATTGTTACCGATTCTCCTATTGCAAATCCATTTAAAATTCGATTCTGGCCAAAAGCCATATAAACAATGGCAATAATGCTCAAGCACATTCCTGTTGAAACAAAATAATCGGTGCTTAATGTAAACCAGGGATATCTTACCATAATAAAATAGGAAACATAACAAGCAATGTAAAGGCCAAACAAACTAACTATAACTAACATCCAATTATTTAAATGTCCTACTCTTTTTTCCCTTAAAACCTTATTGAATAAGTAAACAAAATATCCAGTCATATGCGCCATAAGAAAATAATTCAACCACCGAAAATCCAGCAGAAAATACTTGATCATTTTATAATGGTAAAGCTTCAAATCCGCTGTACTAAATAAATAAGGCAACATAAAAATGAATACCAAAATAGCCGGCAGAAAATGCCAATAGTAATAGGATTTTACATTCTTTTCCGCAACGATTGTATCAATATACATCAACAACAATGGTCCAAACAAGAACTGAAGCAACATGCTCACATTGCATAACTGGTGATATTGTATGTTTAAGCCTGTCCAATAAAGAACATATTCCAAAATGGTAAGTGATTGAACAAACAGAAAAAGGGTAATAATTAATTCGGCTTTTCTCTTATGCTTAATAGCTAAATAGAAAAAAATAAAAGAATGAATTAAGCCAATAAAAGCAAATCCATAAAACAATAGAATGGGAAGACTCATTTGCGGATTGAATTAGCTGCAAAGTAAGAACATTTTATTAGCTATAAGGTAACCCCCTATAAAGTATGACCAGCCGAAATCAGCTTTATAACTCTTATTTTCCATTTAGTTACATTTTGCGAAAAGTGAAACGGCTATGTTTATGGAAATGTATATCTAATTTTGTATTATGATTAAACAAAAATTACTTAAATCATTGGTCACCCTTTTGCTAGTTCCATTTGCTTTTATTTCTGAAATTACAAATGCACAAAGACTCGATAAATTCGGATCGAAGTCGAACCAAATTGACGGACACAGAATTCCCTATCAAAAAATAGTTACATATTTCGGCTATATCGAACCATCTTCAGATACGAACATGATTAAAGTTTCGAGCAAGAAGTATTTTCTTTATTTTATATTAACCGACACTGCAAAAGAAATAGGCCTTCGATTAGTTTCGCCTGTTCCATATGTGGTTATGCCTGATAAAGGTGATCTTTTTTCCGAGAATTTTTTTGAAAATGAAAAAGATAAAAAAACATATTTCGATCCTTCTGTTGTCATAGAGAGGGCGACAAGTTTTGACATCGAAGACAAATTGAAAAACGACAAGTACTTTAAATGGTTATTACTTGGAGAAAATGACGATTCGTTTGAACTATTTGCGCAGCCTGATGGAAAAAACCATAATGCATTGTTAAGGATTGTAAATGGATCAGAAAATCAGGAAAAAATAATTTCACCTGGTTTATACAGAATATCATTTACCACTAAAAAAGGAGAAACTGTAAAAGGCAGTTATATTATTCAATTGGGTGCCGAAGGCATTTCTCATAAACTTAAATTAGTGAGTACAAAAAATGAACTGTTTTGATTTTGTAGTTAATTAATTTAATTGGCATTGCCTTAAAAAGACAAAGCCTTAAGTGTTTGATACACCCAAGGCTTTGTTTTTCAAATTAAGCTTTTACTTAACAAAAAATACGCTGCTTATTTGCCAACAACTATTTCTTTCATCACGAAATAATCGTTTGAATATATTTTAGCGAAGTAAACACCATTTTCATAGGTTGAAAAATCAAGATCAACCACTTCGTGTTGTGCATTTTCAAGTTGCTTGGTTATCACCATTTGTCCAAGTGAATTATAAACTTCCATTGTTAAGTCTTGTGGTTTTGGTAAAGATAATTCGATACTTACAGGACCCAGTGTTGGATTAGGAAATACATCGGCACTAAAAGATTGTGCTTGTTGTGCTATTCCGGTAAAACTGTTTGACACTGTAAACGATTGAAATATCTGACTACCAAAATCTGAATTAAACGTTTTGATAATTGCATTATTTACTTTTACAAAACGACAAAATCCACTTCCACCGCTTGGGTTAGCCCACCAGTTTAAACCATCGTTTCCGCTATCATTAAAAGTAAAACGGTAGCAGCCAGGAGGCAGAAAAAATGTATCGCGATAAGCAGTATTAGCTGTTAAACTACCTGCTGTGCGCGAATACAATGTTACGCCAGCACTGTTTTTTAAAGTATAGCTGTTTTGAGCCGGTTGGTTGTTTGTTTTAAAATTGCAAACAAATGCGGAGTCGTAAACCGGAGCTATTATTACATTAGTTCGTGCAGTGTCATCAAAATTGTAATTATCTGAAACTCCGTTTACATCAGCTAAGTAAACTTTAAACTCCTGATTTCCTACAGTTGGTGCAACCAGATTAGATAAGGTAACATCTGTTGATTTACTGGTTGCCAAAGAACCGGTCCAGTTATAAGTACTTTCAGGTTGACCAACAATGCCGTACTTAATGGTGGCTGATGTTAATGTATTGCTTCCATTATTTCTTATTTTAACTTTAGGATTATCGCACACCGGATTCATTCGCGAGTATTCGAATAAATTGGTTGGAGATAACACTTCTTCAATTGAAGCATCGTTGCTATTGGAAGGAGGGCCGTATTGAAAAACTTGTGCATTAACTGCATAGTTGGCCGAAGGTGAAGCAGAAGTATAAATAGGCATATTCATGTCAACAATATATTGTGAATTACCAACAACCGGCACATCATACATATCAGGGAAAACCCAACTTCCGGGGCACCAGTTGCCACGACTATAAATCCAAGTTCCTGCTTGAGGATAGATAGGATTCACTCCGCAATCGGTACGCCAAATGGTTCGTTGACCTACAATGTTACTATTCACTAAAACAGTACGCGTTTTAGAGCAAAACTCCGAACAACCGGTATTGTCGTTACCGTGTCCGGATTGTAAAATACGGATTCGCATATTGGTTGCAGCATTGTCAGCAATCAAGGTGTCAGGTTGCAAATGATTATCGATTGGATCTGCAGCATTTCCATAAGCAAAACTACCATTCCATAATTGTGTAAAACTGGTTTGACTCATTACAGGCGTGCCTTCAATTAGTTCAAAATAAACAGACACTAACCATCCTTTACCCACATTGGTTTCGTAACCGGTATGGTTGTATTCTATTTCAACAGAATCGTGTAAAAACGATGAATAATCAGTTACATCTAAATGTAACTCCGCATGCCAGGTGGAAGAAAATGAATTACCGTAAGGAGTAATGTATCTGGCAAACTCCATATTTTTTGATGGTGAAGCAATGCCTCCAACTCGTTTTAAATAAACCCAATCAATATAGTCCCATTCACCACAAGCCATTCCCGGAGGGCATTTGTAGTCAAGATGCAAAATAACTTTGCGGTATTGTGTGGATGCTGACGGAAAAACTCCCCAGGCTAAATAAGGATTATTACCTGTGCTTGGATTCGTTACCATTATTACCTGATTATGTGTGGTAACTGTGGTGGTGTCGCCATTGGCTGCTAAAAGCATTGAACTGTAGGTCGACAATAAGCAAATAGATACGATAAATAAGTAACGGTTTAATTTCATGCAGATTATTTTTAAGGATTAATTGTTATGATTTTCCGCTTTAAAGGTATGGAAATATTAGAAACCAGCTTAACTTCCTAAGAATTGTAAACAATAAAAATTGCATAAAGTTTTCAATTCTCTAAATAAGCTATTTGTTAAACAATTTTAAACGAACTGTTTGCATATAAATTTCAAGTTGCAATTAGGAAATAATAAACAAAATCAGGTGCATGCAACAGAAAAAAAATCATATAATAATAAGAAGAAAACGAAAAAGTATATGCTGATACTTTCAGCATATACTTTAATTTACCATTCTACTCTTTTACATAACAAAACTTAATAAGAATATGATCTCCATTCAATAACTTATGTAAATGTGATTTTTAAATACATTAATAAGAAGAAAGTGCTAATTCGGACTATAAATAAGCTTAATACTTTGCTTATAATTTCCGGCTATAAATTCAAGAATATATATACCAGCTGGTATATTTGATTTTGACAGATTAACTGTTGCCATATGATTTCCTGAGGCAGTAATTGCTTCGGGATCGTTAATCTGAGCAATTTGAGTACCTAAAATTGAATACAGTTTTAACGAAACAGGAGTAGCTTCTGGTAAACTATATTGAATAGTTACATTACTACTTGTAACAGTTGGATATGCAGAAATAATAGGTGTATTAAACGTGAGCAACTCAGGCAATCCAACTGTGAGGAAATGTGCTACTATCGAATCGGTATGAGCAAGATTTACATTAGTGATTACAGCGGTGGCTGATGGAGCAAATGTAGAGCTATCAGAAGTCCAGTTAGCAAATTGATAAGTTGGATTTGCAATTCCTTCCATTTTCATATCCACTCCGCCAAAGTAAGTACCAGTCCATGGAAGTTGAGTATGAATTAATGAATTCAATTTCACGGATCCAGAGCCAACAGGGTCAGCGTTTACAGTTACTTCATAAGGCCCAGTTACATTATAGCAACTAACCCATCCTGCAGCAAGTGCATTGCATCGTTGATTAATAAAATCTCGAAGTATCTGAACATTGGTTTGCCATTCTACATAAGTACCTGCCCATCTTGTTGCATGTTGTGCCATTTCAGGATCAATCACATTAACAATACTATCTAATAATGGTATCATATAATCACAACTAAAAGTTGTATTCCATAAATCAAATTGACGAGATAAGTAATACTGATTAAACTCCGGATTTTGACGTAATCTTAATAATATACCAATATGGTCTTCCGGATCCGAATTTCCATTTAATCCTTCAGGATCGCAAGGCTCAGCTGTTGGTGTGGTGTTCGGAATGTTTGTATAGTTTATATAATGACCGAAAGTAGCATCGTTATCCCACAATGTATATCCCCATTTTTGATGAGTGCCGGTAGTGTCTGTTCCTCTCCACCAAGCTGTATTCCAATTTAACCAATCGGAGCATACTGTAAACATGTTAGCCAAAACATAATCAACTAAGCTGTGTACATCCAAGCGGTCGGTCACATATTGATAATTAGCTGCATTTGCCATACTATTATTATTAATAAATAAACGTAACGCACTCCACTCATTTAGTGCTGGCTGACCACCATATTGTGCCCATGTATTGCCCCATGTTTCTATATAATATAAATGGTACTTATCCTGACCATAATAATAGTTAGTATTGTCATGATCATCCGGATTATCACGTATATCATATACTCCCCAATAAGCATCATTTAGGTAAACAACACATTTAGTCATTCGCCTGGTATCAACATCTAAACCACCCAATAAAGCCAGATGATGAACATACGCATCTCTAACATGAGCACTTCCTAAATTAGCAGTATTATGATCGGCAGGGTAATTATCATCACCAGCCGCTCTTAATATTACTCTTTGATAATTATCGCGTGGAGTTGTATTGAATAAAACTTCTTCAATAGAATGATTATAACCCATTTCATCACGCGATACAAAATCTAAACTGCGCTGGCTGTTCGCCCACGAATCTTGTCCGTGACGATTAAACTCGCCATAAGTTTTAGCGGTACGCTGACCCAGCGTATCAAAATATTCGAACGCACCAAACGGAACTAATGCGCCTGTTCCATTTGCTAATTGAGTAAGTTGTGAAGCCGAAATAGAAACTACAGGCAATGTATGAGTGACATTTATAAAATAGGTGTCGAACTCAATAAAGCTAGGAAGGATATCAGGATTGGTGCTGTAAGTAATTGCCTTGATGGTTTTAGTAGTTGCTATAGGTATTGGAGTTGAGTACAATGCGGATGATGCGGTTGGAACTGTTCCATCTGTTGTATATCGTATAACTGAGTTCGGCTCTGTGGTTGTAATTGTTATTGCTATAGGTGTCTGATAAAAACCGGCTGGAGCACTAAAGTCTGGTTTGTCAGCATATGCCAGAAAAGGATAAGCTGGATTATTTGTTGCTCCAGGTGTTGGCGTAGTGTAGATTGCCCAAGCAGAACCGGCATTTGGAACCCGACCAAAAGAATGACCTAATTGTGTTTTTCTAGAAATTTCGATCTCATCTATTCTTGTTCCTGATGCGTCTGATAACACAACCCACTCATGACTGTTTTTAGTTTGCTTTAAAGTGAAATTAGTGTGATAGTTAGAACCAATAACTTCATTTCGTCCGGAAGCCCAAATTTTCATATAGGCATTTGCACCAATAGTCATTGTGGACGGCATTTGCCATTTCATGTTATTTAATGAATCATCACTTAAGTAATAACCAGCTAAACTAACGGCTGACGAACTGTTATTATAAAGTTCTATCCAGTCGTGATAATCGCTATGATTATCTATATATTGCGAAAGGTTAGAACAAGAAAATTCATTGATAATTACTTGCGCTGAAGCTTTTTTGTTTTGAAAAACAATGCATAAAGCAATTACTAAAAGAAATAATTTTAATGTTGTTTTCATATGATTTTATTTGAATTTAACGAAGATTTAATGATTTGATAATTGTTTGGGCTTGAAAAATACTCATTATTTATGTACCAGATAGCATTAATTTAGAAAAATGACATACGACAAAGAGCACATTTGATAATTAACACATTATAAAAGCTACTAATTCTATAAAATAAAGGTCTTTTAAAATCAATCAAATTGCATTTCTATTTAATCTTAATCATTGATTACTTTAAAATGCTATTATAAATTTTAATTAAAGAAAATAAATTTTAAAAAATGTATTATCATTTTTT
Organism: Bacteroidota bacterium; assembly: GCA_031409815.1. Taxonomy (GTDB): domain Bacteria; phylum Bacteroidota; class Bacteroidia; order AKYH767-A; family OLB10; genus JANLUX01. The sequence continues at coordinate 7,779 of JANNXV010000143.1, read as the reverse complement.
AGGAAATCCTATTTATCAATAGAATAAATTATGAATACTCGAATCAGTTATTTATCAAAAGACAGCAACAAAGTAAAATTAATTACAAGGGACAATAAATAACTTGAACTTTTAAGAATTGATTGTAATTGGCGCTCAAATAAAACAAAAAAGGCGAACCAAATATTTGGTTCGCCTTTGTGGTCGCGAAGGGATTCAAACCCCCAACCTTCTGATCCGTAGTCAGATGCTCTATTCAGTTAAGCTACGCAACCAATTATCAAACTGCCTAAACAGTGAATAATGCGACAAAAATATATTATTTGAATGAAACAGCAATCCGAAAACTACTTCTTATCTTTATCTGGCTTTGCAATAGTCTCTCTCATTTGAGTATCAGCCTGAATGTTTTGCATTCGATAATAATCCATCACACCCAAAGTTCCATTTCTAAATGCTTCGGCCATGGCTAAAGGAATTTGTGCTTCAGCCTCAATAACTTTAGCACGCGCTTCCTGCGCTTTGGCTTTCATTTCCTGCTCTAAGGCCACAGCCATTGCCCTTCTTTCTTCTGCTTTTGCCTGAGCTACTTTCAAATCAGCACTTGCTTGTTCGGTTTGAAGCTTAGCGCCAATGTTCTCGGCCACGTCAATATCTGCAATGTCAATAGATAGAATTTCGAATGCTGTTCCCGCATCTAAACCTTTTTGCAAAACGCCTCTTGAAATTTGATCGGGATTTTCTAAAACTGTTTTATGATCATGTGCGGAACCAATTGTAGTTACTATACCCTCACCTACTCTAGCTAAAATTGTTTCTTCACCCGCACCACCAACTAGCTGGTTAATATTAGCACGAACCGTAACTCTTGCTCGAACTATTAACTGAATTCCATTTTTAGCAACAGCCGACACCGGAGGTGTATCGATTACACGTGGATTTACTGACAACTGCACTGCATCTGCCACATCACGACCGGCCAAATCGATTGCTGTAGCCATTTTAAAAGTGAGCGGAATGTTTGCTTTATCAGCAGAAATAAGTGCTTTAATTACATTATTGACATTTCCGCCAGCAAGATAATGTGTTTCAACATCGTTGGTAGTTACAATCAATCCTGCCTTGGTTGAGGTTATCATAGCATTAACAACAATTGATGGTGGAACTTTTCTGAGTCGCATTAAAACAAGGTTCATAATACTTATTTTAACGTTGCTGAAAACAGCTGTAATCCATAAGTTTACCGGAATAAAATAAAGGAACATGAATAAAAATATTATTGCTCCTATAATTATTAGTATGGTGAAGGGTAACTGCATATTGCTTTTATTTATATTATTTGATTTTTACTAATTTATTATTCTTTAATACTTACACTCTTTACAATTAACCTATTGGGTTGAATATTGATTATTTCAACTTCGGTATTTGGAGGAATTAATTCACCGTTTGTTTGTGCTTCAACTTTTTTATCACCAATTAACAAAGTGCCCATCGGACGCAATGCAGAAAGTGTTAATGCTCTGTCTCCAATTTTTATTTGCTCACTATCAACAACATTTACTCTATTATCTTTTAAACTTGTGTGAAGGCTGAATCGCTTCCACATTTTTGATCGTAGCGCAAAGTAAAGAGTTAAAGCAGTACAAACGATTGTTGCGATACTTACATAAATTCCAATTGCACTTCCATAATCGGAAAAAACCCAACTCAACGCAAAGAGGATAAACAAAGCTCCCACAATGCCTGCAATCAATCCTGGTAAAATTAAAATTTCCAATACCAGCAGTGCAATGCCAAACAGAATTAACAACAACGCATAAATAATCACCCGATGAAGATAGATTAAATTGATAAACCCGAAATTGACAACCTTAAATTTTAATTGGTTAAATGGCTAATGTCTCGATTTATCTATTTTTGATTTGAATATCTAATTGAAATTATATTTTTTTTTGATAAATACTGAACTTAACAAATTATTTGCATTATATGCTAAAAACCATTTTAATTGATGATCAGGAATTTTGCACCGAAGTACTTCAGGATATGTTGAAGCAGGTGCATGCAGAAACTAACATCGTGGCAATTTGCAATTCTGGTAAAGAAGGATTAAAGGCAATTAAAAAGCACGAACCTGACCTTATTATTTTGGACGTAGAGATGCCAGGAATGACAGGTTTTGAAATGTTACAAGAATTAAAACACCCTGACTTCGAAGTCATTTTTACAACTTCCTTTGATAAATACTCAATTGAAGCAATTCGTTATAGTGCGCTCGATTATTTATTAAAACCCGTTATGCCGCATGAACTAAAGGCTGCTTTAGATAAAATGGAGCATAAACAACATAAAAACCTTAGCAAACAATTTAAAACACTTTTCCAACATTTGGATGGCAGTCGAAGACCAGTAAATCATGTAGCATTACCCTCAATGGAAGGTCTGATTTTTATTAATGTTATTGATATTATTCACTGTGAAAGTGATAGCAATTACACCACCCTATTTTTAAATTCAGGCGAAAAAATGGTGGTTACCAAAACTTTAAAGGATATTGAAGGTTTGTTGCAAGGAAATAATTTTTACCGTATTCACAATTCGCATCTTATTAATATGCATCATATCAAAAAATATGTAAAAGGTAATGCAGGGTATGTGGTTATGAACACCAGTGCAGAAATTGCTGTGGCTCGAAATAGAAAAGAAGATTTTTTAAAACAGTTTGCACATCTTTAACTAGCAAGCAGATTTAACTTTTTATAAAATTGACAATTGGTCGTTTTTAAGTAACTGGTTTACTCCGATTTTATTTGCTTAACACTTTTCATAAATTACCAAACACTCAGCTATCATAACTGATTGCTCAATGTTACTTTTTTCAACTTTGCTTTGAACTTACATTTGGTTCATCAATTCACAAATAAATTAAACCACTTAACAAAAAAACAAAATGAAAACCTCAAAAAATTTAGCAGGCTCATTTGCAAAAGCAATTACTTGTGCAGCATTCGTTTTAACTTCTTCTTTATTAATCTCAAGCTGTCAAAAGGAAGAGGAACAAGTTCCGGGAAAACCACAAAACCCAACAACAAATGAAAAAACAATGGATTCTCCTACACCTCCTACTCCACACAGAAAACAGCAAATTGCAACAGTGAATGATAAAATAATCAGCTTACATGATGCTAAACTTGCCTTTGCTCAAATAACTATTGACCACTATGCCGCAGGAACAAATCAACCAGACTACAGTGTATCAGTATCAGCGAATGGAACTGCAACATTTAAAGGAAGACGTAATGTTAATGTTGATGGTTTAAGAATGATGGAAGTTTCAAATGAACAATTAGCAAATATTAATCGTTTGGTTTTACAACTTAGAGATTTGCCCGATGTAAAAGAGAATTCAAATGAATTTAAAAATTCTACAGCTCGTCCAATAAACAGAACAACTATTACTAACTCATCTAAGTCTCTAATCTGGTCATTAAGTGATGACAATTCACAACCAAAATGGTTAGTTAAATTTCGCACACAAGTTGAAAATGAATTAAAAATTTCAAGATTGATTTATGCACCTGGCCAATTAGCTGAAATAAACAAGTAAACATTGCACTGCCAACATTAACCAGCGCAAGCTATGCTTGCGCTTTTTAAATATTTGCAATCTATTTTTATTTTGAAACGAATGAACCCAACTACTTCTTTAACCAAATAATAAGTCCCCAATCATATTATTAAAGAAGAATAATACCTAAATCAAGAATCCCTTTACAACCCTGTGCATGCTTTCGGGCGTGCACAGCTTTTCTTTTGTTTAGGGATATGTATTCGACTATTAATGTATTGTTGAAAATTGTATTTATTTAATATTTGCAGGCGGTCGAATGGGTTGTTCCATTTGGTAAGATAAAAGTGAACCGATTGACCAGATAATAAAATACAACAAAGACAACACAACTATTATCTTAACCATCAAAAACAACACACTTCGCAGGCTAATCTGCTTTTTCATTTTATTTTGATGTTACGGGCGCTAACAACTGCGCCATCCAACTGTGTTTTAAAGGAGTCATCCATTTTGTATTTAGTTCAGCAATTGAAGTAACAAGGTTATTATAAACTATTGTTTCTTCAGTCAAAACACTTTTGGTATAAAGCGATTGAAAATCACGAAGATTAAATGGAACGGCAACATCTCCATCTCGATAAGCAGCCATCATTCGATCTAGCAATCGAATATCAAAATCCTTTTCCAATTGTTGCACCAAATGCAATGATTTATCAATAGAACATCCACTTGCTAATGCGGATTGTTCGTCAACACAAAATATCAAAAACAAGTTATATCGAATTTCAAAGGTGGCTTTCAGCAATTGTTGATGTGCTGTCCATTGATTAGTAAATACAATAGCTTTATTATTAATTTCTGCAACTTCAGCAAGGGTTAAAATTCTATTACATTGATAAATCCAAACTCTTGAAGAAGGATTGAAACTGTCGAATACGATCATAAATGCAAAAATAAAGTTTTCATTGGTGAGATAGAAAGTTTAGTGCACAAACAAATTTATACTGTAACTAATAAACTGCACCCAATTTCCTTTTATCTTTGACCGCCAACAAATAGATAACAATGCCTGCAAACAAATTTATTGGCGAAGGACTAACCTACGATGATGTGCTTTTAGTGCCTGCCTATTCAGAGGTGATGCCTCGCGACACTGACACTTCCAGTTATTTTACACGAAACATTAAACTTAAAACTCCTATAATTTCTGCGGCCATGGATACCGTTACCGAATCCGCTATGGCTATTGCAATGGCTCAGGAAGGTGGCATTGGAGTGTTGCATAAGAACATGAGTATTGAGCAGCAAGCTGCTGAGGTTCGCAAAGTAAAGCGCAGTGAAAGTGGTATGATTCAGGATCCTATTACTCTTCATCAGGATGCTACCATTCATGAGGCTTTGAAAATTATGAGAGAAAACCGCATTGGTGGAATTCCAATCATAAACGGAAATGGAAAATTAACCGGCATACTTACAAATAGAGATTTACGATTCGAGAAAAATCATCACAAAAAGGTGCAGGAAGTGATGACCAGTGAAAATCTTATTGTGGCAACCGGTGTAACGAGCTTGCAAAAAGCAGAGTTAATTTTACAGAACCATAAAATTGAAAAACTTCCTGTAGTTGACAAAAAAGGAATTTTAATTGGCCTAATCACCTACAAGGATATTATCAAGTTTAAATCGCGCCCAAATTCTTGCAAGGATGATTTAGGCAGACTGCGTGTTGCAGCTGCAGTTGGAGTAACAAATGATGCAGAATTAAGGGTAGATGCTTTAATTAGGGCAGGCGCTGATGCCATTGTAATTGATACTGCACATGGTCATTCAAAAGGTGTGCTCGACATGGTGAAAAGAATTAAAAGGAGTTTTCCGAAAGTTGAAACAGTAGTTGGAAATGTGGCCTCTGCGGCAGCAGCAAAAGCCTTAGTAAAGGCAGGTGCAGATGCTGTAAAAGTAGGAATTGGTCCAGGCTCTATTTGCACTACAAGAGTTATTGCTGGTGTTGGTGTGCCTCAGCTTTGGGCAGTGCTACAAGTAGCTGAAGCTCTAAAAGGCAGTGGCGTTCCTGTTATTGCAGATGGTGGAATCAGATATACTGGAGATGTTCCAAAGGCAATTGCAGCTGGAGCGCATTCAGTAATGATAGGTTCAATGTTTGCCGGAACTGAAGAATCGCCTGGAGAGACCATGATTTACGAAGGAAGAAAATATAAACTCTATCGTGGCATGGGCTCTATTGAAGCCATGAAAGAAGGATCAAAAGATCGTTACTTTCAGGATGCAGAAGATGATATTAAAAAATTGGTACCAGAAGGTATTGTAGGAAGAGTGCCCTTTAAAGGTTCAGTTGCTGAGGAAATGTATCAACTGGTTGGAGGTTTGCGTGCTGGAATGGGATACTGTGGTGCCAAAACCATAACTGATTTACACAAAGCTCAATTTATTCGTATCACCCATAGCGGAATTCGCGAAAGCCATCCACATGATGTTAGTATAATGCAAGAATCTCCAAATTATAAACGATAAATAATTAATCAAATTAAACTAAAAGCAAACTAAACCATGGCCAAAACTCAAAGAATTTTAAATTGCGTTACTTCAAAAGACAAGAAAGATGACTGGGGAATTAGCAAAGCACAGGAAAAGGGTTTCTTACCCCAAAAGATAGTACTTCCAAGAAAAGTAGACTTAAGAAAAGAATGGTGGAATATTGGTAACCAAGGAGCAACCGGAAGTTGCGTTGGCTGGGCTACTGCAAGTTCTTTGTTGCGCTATCATTTTACAAAGGCGCGCAAAATAAAAACACACGAAAAAATTTCTGTGCGGTTTATTTGGATGGCATCAAAAGAAATGGATGAGTACACATCTTACCCTACAACTTTTATAGACGATGCAGGTACAAGTTTAAAAACGGCATTAAAAACCGCAAAAAATATAGGTGCCCTTAAGGCAGACTTATTTCCATTTTATGGAAAAATGGTAACCATTAAAGAAGAAAATTTTATAGATATAGCTAACAAATTACAAATTAAAGCCTTTTTTAATTTGATTGGTCACAAACAAGACAAACTTGAAATGTTTAAGGCTTGGCTTACTTACAATGGTCCTATATTAACTTGCCTTGATTGCGATTCCTCCTGGTTTAATGTAAAGCGAGATGGAAAGTTGGATGTTTATGATGAAAAAAATATTTCAGGCGGACATGCAATTTCAATTGTTGGGTTTACTCCTACTCATTTCATCATACGCAATAGTTGGGGAACAGGATGGGGCGATAAAGGCTTTGCTTATGCGAGTTATGACTATACCCGAAAGGCCTTTAAGGAAGCTTACGGAATTGTTGTTTAATAGATTATTGATGGATTCTGGTTTAAGGATATTGAAACTCAACATCCTTAAACCATTAATAAAATTAGCCTTTAACGTAATTTTGGCATAATACTATTATCTCTATTAATTAAAGGTTCGATTTCTTTATTTGAATATTTTTTTTAGGTAAAACGAAAACTTATTAAGCCCCCAACTAATATAGTTTATTTCACAAATCAAAACCCGACCAAACTACTATCAGTTAGTTGTCCAAAGAAAATAATGGATGGGTCGGAGTCGTGTAAATGGCAGACTTTCAATAGCCTTTTAGTTTTGATTAACCTGATCGAAAAAAAAGATAAGTAATTGAACATATCTACCGAGTTTACGCGCAACAAACTAAACATTGCTGACAGCCATATAGCATCAAAAACTAATAGACAACAGAAAATTCGTAGGAATAAGTCTGCTCGATTTGCAAGCTTCTCTATTTGTTAATTCACTTATATAAAACATTGGCTGAATACCAATATTGTATCTATGGTTTATTGATCTTGCCAAGAGGTGAATCTTCAATAGGATGTTAATTTTCCTTCACCCTATCTATTAATCCTTGACTTCTCTCCCATTCACCCTAATTTCATTTGGTGACTTTTCCCTTATCCTCTTTTAATTACATTTGCCATCCTTAAAAAAATAACCTTATATAACAGATGAAAAAGAATATTTTAAGTTATTGCCTTTTGGCGCTATCTATTGCATTTAGCAATTCATCGGTAGCTCAAACTAGGACAAAAACACCAATTAAGTCATCAAAAGCAACCACTACACCAGTTAAACCTGCTCCACCGGTAGCGCCTTTAGTTTACGATCCGGTGCTGCTAAATGTAGCAGGCGAAAACATTCCGCGTAGC
>JANNXV010000142.1:0-3671 GCA_031409815.1 Bacteroidota bacterium | reverse complement strand
ATTGCTAATTCTCAAAAACGAATCCTATTTTGATAAAGTCAATAATCCATCAGACGGAAGTTATTATATTGAAAGTTTAACCAATCAATTAGCCGAAAAAGCATTAACATTATTGAAAGATATTGAAGAAAATGGTGGATTCTTGAAACAATTAAACGATGGAATCATCAAAAGAAAAATTCAAGAAAGTGCCGATACTGAGCAAGAATTATTCGATTCAGGAAAAGAAGTTTTACTTGGAACTAATAAATATCCGAACAAAAACGACAAAATGAAAAACGATTTAGAATTGTTTCCATTTGTGAAAGTAAAACCTCGAAAAACATTAATTACGCCAATAATCGAAAAACGTTTGGCAGAAAAAATGGAACAGGAACGACTTTTGAATGAATAATTAATTTTCAATTTTTTGTCCTCAAGAGCGCAGTCGAGGGATTTTTAAATCCAAAATAATTACTTACATTTACCTAATAAAATAAAAAATTATGGAAGCAATTCGACAAACCGTAAAAGTAAAAAACAATAAATTAAATATAAAACTTCCAGACAATTTCAATTCTGAAGAAGTTGATGTTGTTATTTTACAAAAAAATGACGATTTTGTTCTTACCAACGAAATGAAATTAATTTTAGATGAACGTTCAAAAGAAAATAAATCAACATTTATTAGTGCTGAATCGGAATTGCTGCAGCCACTGGCATCTGTATAATTATATAAAACAGAGTGATTGCCAATTCCAGCTACAAGGGGATTAAAGTTGGTTGCTGTAACTCCTGTGCCACTGTAAATACCGCCTGCAGGCATTCCATTCAATGTAACTAAACCTCCGGTTAAACAAACTGTATCGCTTGCTGTTATTGTTACGGTAGGTATAGTTTTCACAATTATGGGATTAATCATAACTGCAGTATCAACGCTTGATGCATTTGTAACAATTAAAGAAGCAAAGTAGTTTCCAGGTAAACTGTAGCATACGATTGGGTTTTGCAAAGTGCTTGTAGCTGGTGTTCCACCTGGAAAGAGCCAGTTCCAGCTTGTGACTGGCTCGTTGGCATTTCCAAAAAAATTAATACAATCATTAATACAAATTACAGTATCACTTTGAGCAATGTTTGCTGTAAATGGAGTAGGGTTTAATACCATTGATTGGCAACTCTGACTTACCGACACAGTAGAAATTGATCCGTTAAATGGTAAAGCAATTGACGAACCATTAAGATATATTGTATATTTTGTTCTCGTTTTGTTCATGGTTTGCGCAAGTACAAAGCTGAATTCTGCTAAACTATCGGCAGTCCAGTTAACAGTATTTGTTAGTCGGAAAGAACCTACTTTAATTGGTACTCCTGGAGGCATTGGTGTGCCATTATTTGAATTCAATACAACTTGAGCGTTAATTCTTATGGAGTTGGTTACATTACTGACAAAAGTATTAATCGAATCAAAGTTCGACTGCGTACTGTTTAGTTGACTTGTACCTGGCAGAAATGCTATACTAATTGTGCCACCGTTGTAAATTCCAGGATGATTAAAGTCTACTCCATAAGCACCTGATTGCAGTATAAAGTTGTTGGCGCTATTATTTGTAACATTAGTTATAATTATATCAAAATCTAAAGTATTTGCTGTAAAGCTACAAGATTGCAATGTTGTAGTAATAGACTGGGCTGAAAGAAAAAATACCTTTGAAATTAAAACAACTGTCAGAAAAACTAATCGAACTGTTAAAGTGTTTTTTTTTGTTTTCATAATTGTAGGATAAGATGCAATTGTAATAAAGATAATCAAGATAAAAAAAAATATTATTTGATTCTGGCACTACCAAATTTAATATTTTTAAAATAAGGACTAAATTGGATCTTTTAAAATCATAAAAAAACCCTGAATATTTCTATACAGGGTTCTTAATGTGATTTAGTATAAATACTAATTAATCAAGGATAGCAGCGTCAACTAATACTCTGCCGCAGTGTTCGCAAACAATTACTTTTTTACGCTGACGAATGTCAAGCTGACGTTGGGGTGGAATTTTGTTAAAGCATCCACCACAGGCATCACGTGTAATGCTTACAACACCCAATCCATTACGCATATTTGCACGAATGCGTTTATATGCAGTAAGCAGTCTGTCTTCAATAATATTTTCGGCTTTTGACGATTCTTTTAAAAGAGTTTTTTCTTCTTTTTCAGTTTCTTCAATAATAGAATTTAGTTCTTCTTTTTTATCTTTTAAAGCAGCCTTGCGTTCGTCTAAAGATGATTCTGCAGCTTGAACAACTTGTTTTTTAGCAGCTAATTCAGCCATTGATTCTTTAATTCTCTTTTCACTCAATTGGATTTCCAGATTTTGAAATTCAATTTCCTTATTAATAGAATCGTATTCACGGTTATTTTTAACAGCCATTTGCTGGCTCTGGTACTTTTTAATCATCGCATTGGCATCTTTTATTGACTGCTTACGGTTCTTAATCTGCTCTTCAATTTTACTCTCTTCTTCTGAGTAATTGTTAACACGTGTTTCAAGTCCGATTATTTCGTCTTCGAGATCACTTACTTCTAAAGGTAACTCACCACGAATGTTTCGAATCTTATCCACTTCACTGTCTATTAACTGTAATTGATAAAGTGCACGAAGTTTGTCTTCAACTGTGTTATCTCCTTTAACAATTGGTCGATCCAAAGGATTAATTTTTTTGGGAGCAGGCTTAAGAGCTGCTTCAGCTTTTTCCTTTTGTCTTTCTTTAAGCGTTTTTGTTGCCTTTTTTAAAGCCATGTTTTTTTATTGTTTTATTGTTAAATACTCTAAAATCTATCGCAAAATCCTGTATATTATGTGTTTATATCAGAAATAATTAACAGGATTTGTATTAGTTTCAGATAAATGGAGCGCAAATGTATTAAATTTTTGCCTTAATAGTGATTCTAATAATTCACTTGTAAATTGTTCGCTCTCAAAATGGCCGATATCGGCAATCAAAATGCGATTATCAGCGTCAAAAAACTGGTGGTATTTAAAATCTGCCGTTACAAATGCCTGTGCACCTGCTCGAATTGCTTGTGATAATAAAAAACTACCTGAGCCACCGCAAATAGCTACTTTTTTAATGTTCTCTTGCAATAAAGCTGTATGTCTGATGCAGCCGGTTTTCATATGAGTTTTTACATGAGATAAGAAATCCAATCCGGAAATTGGTTTATCCAGTTCTCCAATCATACCCGATCCAATGTTTTGATAGGTGTTTTCAAGTGAGTAAATATCATACGCAACTTCTTCATATGGGTGGTTTTGTAGCAAAACTTCAAGAATTGTAGGTTGAAGTAAGGCTTCAAAAATTACTTCTATTCTTATTTCAGGCTCATTATGGCGAAGGCCAATAATACCTAAAGTAGGATGACTTTTTTCGTTGGCTCTATAGGTTCCGGTTCCATCAAGATTAAAGCTGCATTCGTCATAATTACCAATACGTCCAGCTCCGGCTTCAAAAAGAGCCTTGCGCACTTGATCAGCATTGTCAACAGGTACGAAAGTTACCAGTTTTCTTAACTTTCCATTCATGGGTATCAGTACTTTTAAGTTTGTTAAACCCAATTTTTCGGCTATTTTATTATTCACACCATTATATACATTATCAAGATTTGTGTGAGCAGCATAAATTGCAATATCATTTTT
>JANNXV010000141.1:0-2464 GCA_031409815.1 Bacteroidota bacterium | reverse complement strand
ATCCATAAAATAACGATCGTGTGTTACCATCAATAAGCAGCCCTGATATCCCACTAAAAAATCTTCGAGCACATTTAATGTAACGATATCAAGATCGTTGGTGGGTTCATCTAAAATTAAAAAATTGGGGTTTTTCAAAAGAATGGTAAGAAGGTACAATCGTTTTTTCTCACCTCCACTCAACTTCGATACAAACGAATATTGCTTACTCCCTTCAAAATTAAAATGAAGTAAAAACTGGGATACACTAATCCAGTTTCCTGCTCCAGTCTCCACATATTCTGCAATATCTTTCACTACATCAATCACGCGCTTATCTTCCTGCAAATTAATTCCATCCTGAGAGTAATAACCAAACACCATTGTTTCTCCCGAACGTATTCGACCTGCATCAGGTTTTGCCAAACCCATAATCATATTGAGCAAAGTAGATTTTCCGGAACCGTTTTTTCCAACAATTCCAATTTTTTCTCCACGCTTAAACGTGTATGAAAAATCTTTGATCAGTTGCCTGTTATCATAACCCTTGCAAACATTTTCCAGTTCCAATATTTTACTTCCCATGCGGCTCATCTGCATGGTCATCTGCATTTTGTCGTCCTTGCGTTGTGAAGTTGCTTTTTCTTCGGTTACATAAAAACTATTTTCACGAGCTTTCTGTTTGGTGCTGCGTGCTTTGGGTTGCCTGCGCATCCATTCCAACTCACGCCTGTATAAATTACGTGCCTTATCAACTTCCGCTTTGTCGATTTGTTCACGCTGTTCTTTCTTCTCCAAATAATAAGCATAATTACCATTATAGGTAAAAGCTTTACCATGTTCTAACTCCACTATTGTATCACAAACCGAGTCTAAAAAATAACGATCGTGACTCACCAATAACAACGTTTTATTTAGCCTTGCCAGGTATTTTTCCAACCATTCAATCATATCAAGATCGAGATGATTGGTGGGCTCATCTAAATACAGAACATCAGGTTGTTCAATAAGTAATCGCGCCAAAGCCACTCGCTTGCGTTGGCCACCCGATAATTGCCCCACAGGTTTTTCGAGATCATGAATACCCAGCTTACCCAAAACCTCAGCTGCACGACTTTCATAATCCCAACCGTTCAATGCATCCAAACGATCCATCACTTCTTGCAATTCATCAGGGTTTACGTGCTCACCCAAATCAATCAGGCGCTCATACTCGCCTATGGTGTGCATTACCGGATGATCAAATTGAAAAATACAATCCATAACGGGTGATGCCGGAGGAAAAAGAGGATCCTGTTCCAGATAACCCACAGTGGTATCCTTTCGCATGGAAACGGTTCCTTTATCTGCCTTTTCTTTACCGGCAAGAATGCGTAGCAAAGTTGTTTTGCCGCTTCCGTTGGCTGCAATTAACGCAATTTTTTGTCCTTCACTCAATGAAATTGATAAATCTTCAAAGAGGATACGATCGGTATAAGATTTACTTAATGATTCTGTAGTTAAAATATTCACGGACGCGAAGGTACGCTTTACGGTTCATTGCGAGTAATAAAGCAAAGAGGTTAAAAATTTTGTTTCACTTTTGTAACATGCAAAATTTCTCTACCCGAAAAGCAACTGAAGATGATATTCCCTTAATTAATTCGCTGGCACAAAAAATATGGAGACTGCACTACCCCTCTATCATCTCTCTAGAGCAAATTGAATATATGCTTGAAAAAATGTATTCAACGGAAGCATTAAGTCAACAATTACTTGATGGACATCATTTTGAATTCTGTTTTACAGATAAAAAACCGATCGGCTATTGCTCTTACAGCAGACAAGAAAACGAAAATTATTTTTTACACAAGATGTACATTGATACCACGCAACATCACAAAGGAATTGGCACCTGGTTTTTTAAGCAAGTGTTTGGCAAAATAAATGATATTAAAAATTTGAGATTAACAGTAAACAGGAAAAATCATACGGCCATTAATTTCTACTTTAAGAACGGATTTATTATTGAGGAAGTAAAAGACTTTGATATTGGCAAAGGTTTTTGGATGAATGATTTTGTGATGCTGAAAAAATACTCAAACTGACAAGTCGCGAAACACCTGCCAGGTTATCAATTTAATTCTCCGTATTCTTTTTATTCCTTCACGAACTTAGCCGAGTAAAAATGTGCTCCATCATTTATGCGGATGAAATAAATTCCCGGCAAATAATTTTCGATGTTGAGAAATGTTGATTTTGTTTTTGCACTGTACATAATTTGTCCGGTGAGGGAATATACATCCACCACCCATTCTGAATTATCAAACTGATTAATATTCCAATTAATAGCACTGTGTGCAGGGTTCGGATAAATCAACAAAGCAGTTTTTGCAGGTGCTTTAACAGGATTGATTGCAGCTACAGTTGCTTTACAGCTATCATCTATCACCGCAGGTACTTCTGCCACTACTGCATCTTCCACATTAATGTAGGAAGTACTTTG
>JANNXV010000140.1:0-7847 GCA_031409815.1 Bacteroidota bacterium | reverse complement strand
GGATGTAAACTTTAATACTTATGGATATGTTTTAACTACCAATTCACCTGCTACTAATGCTAGCTATGCACCAAACGCTACTTATCCAAACTGGATTTATGATGTATGGTATGAAGTAACAGTAAAAGCAACAGTATTTGGCGCAGCAGGATTTGGACGACCAAAGATTACCTCAGTGCATGCAAGCCCAAGCAAAACCGGAAATAATACCGAGCTTGTTAAGGACACCATTTGCACTAATGCGTCACCTCGTTTGGCAGCAAACAATTCTAACGACAATTTGTATTTAAATGTTTATCCTAACCCTTTTGGTGATCAGATAACTATCGACTTTAATACCTCTTTGGAAGGAGATGCTAATATTCTTATTACAGATGTTACTGGTCGTGTACTGGAGTCAGTTAATAAATCGGTTGGCACCTTTACTACCGGAAGCAATTTAACACCGGGTATTTATTTTGTAACACTCACACAACAAGGGTTTACTAAAACGGTTAAAATTGTAAAGCAAAACAAGTAAGTAAAAAGTAATTTTTATCTATTTAAAAACAGGATGGCTCAAGCTATCCTGTTTTTTTTTGCCTTTTTTTTAAAAATGTAACCTCTCTTTTCGATTGATAGTATAAGGCTGTATTGATAAATATAAAAATTAGTAGCAGCGTACAATAAAGTTCACAAAAGCATTAATCATTTATATGAAAGTCTTGAGAAGTAATTTTCATGGTTACTTCTCTAAAATGCGGCTTAATATGAAAAAAAGAGGAAAAAGAATGACACTACGACAACGCCCGGTTCCAACCTTAAGGTTGCGATTAAAAATGGTATTATTGGTAACCACCAGTACATCCTTAATAGCCTTTTTACTGTTTTTGATGATTGGTTCAGTTGGAGCGCCAGAACAGGCAAATGCTTCCACAGATGAAACCATCGACTCAGGTTCCTTTATAATAAGAGGAGGCAACTCACCACAAACCTTAAGTAATGGAGTGAGACGTTATGGAATGGTTTACGACCTGGTAAAGGTTTACAACACACCCGTTAAATGGATTATTAACGATAGCAAGGTAAAGGACGGAAATGATTTTGTTTATAATGCTACGGGGTATGCAGGTGGCCCATTTATTATTCCGGCAGCATCGATAACCGCAACTGTAAAAGCGCGTATTACTTATTGGTTAGGAAGAGGCGTAAGTGGGTTCTATACTACTTCTGCATTTACTGCGCCCGTTTATTCTACTATCACTGTTATTCCTACCATCACTATCGATAATACGGATGGTAAGCAAGGAATTATTACTGATTATTTTGATAATGCTGAAATTCCTTCAAGTGCATATTCGGTTGGAGCAACCACTGCATTAACTTCATGTCATGATTTGTGGATCAATCCGCATGGCGACCCTACCTGGGCTTCACATAGCCGCTTGTATAACTTTGCTGTTACAGATGGCTCTTTTATATTCTCACAATGCCATGCCACCAGTATGATGGAAGGGTGCAAAAATCCGGCATCTCCATTTCAACAATTAAATTTTTTATCTACCACCGGATTGCAATGTTATAACTCAGGAAATTGTGGATCTGCTATCACACAAACGCATGGCGGTTCACCAACAGCACCTTATACCTATTATTCTCCAACGGACCCTATCATGCAATTTGTGGGAAACATTGAGACCGCTTTAAGTGGCGGTTCGGAAGATTGGTATATACCTCAGACAACCGGTGGATGGAGGCCTACTACCAGGGTTTTATTGCAGACTGCCGATGGCCCTGCGGGGGGCAAGGGGGTGTTATTAGTTTATGGCCCGGCTTATGGATTAGCTAATGCCGGTTGGGTAATGTATGAATCAGGTCATGATTTTAGCGGCAGCGATGCGGCTTCAGTGGGTGCACAGCGAGCCTTTTTTAACTTTATGCTTTATGCCGGCACCATGAAACAATTAAAAATATCGAGTGTGGTAACCCCTTCAACATTTGCATCACTGGAAACTAAATCATTGTCGTTATCGGTTTCTTCCGGCACTCCCGGTTATACCTACCAATGGACTTCCACTGTGGCCGGCACATTTAGTGCTGCTACCAGTGCCAGCACTACTTTTAAAGCACCATTAGTAGCTACCATCACCACCGGAATATTTACCTGCGTGGTTACAGATGTTTGCGGCAGACGAAATTTTATTACCAGTCCATTCACCATTACTCCAAGTGCACTGCCGGTATCATTAACAGAATTTACGGCCGAAATAAATAAAAATAACACAGTTACATTGGACTGGAAAACCGCCTCCGAAAAAGACAATGATTATTTTACCATTGAGCGAACAAAGGATGGAAAAAATTTTACTGAACTAGGCCGTGTTGATGGAGCCGGCAACAGCAATGTAATGCGCAAATACAGTTTTACTGACGATCAACCGCTAGTTGGAACTTCCTACTACCGTTTAAAACAAACGGATTATAACGGAGATTCAGAAACGTTTAAGTTGATACAGGTAAATGTTACCGCCAAAAAAACAAATAGTGTACAGGTGTATCCAAATCCTTTTCAGCGTTCTTTTACCGCACAGTTTGAGTGTGCCGAAGAAAAAGAAGTGCAAATTGGTTTGTACAGTAGCAATGGCGCGCTGGTACATTCAGAAAAAATATTGGCAAACAAAGGCGTTAATAGTTATCAATTTACCGCTGGCGAAAGCTTGAATGCAGGCAGTTTTATACTGAAAGTAGCAGACGATATCTCCATCATTGGAGTAACCAATATTATCAAAAACGTAAAACAATGGAATTAATTTTTTGGGGGATACTTTCCTAGTAATTTTTATTGGCAAGCTAAAACTTTTTTTGAACTAACGAACTGTTTAAATTTTCTAATATCATAATATTTCAACTTCATAAACCCCTAGGAGCACTCGTGAGCGTGGTATCCCTTTAGGGAATTTAAGGGTGAGCGAGGGCAATAACATAATTATTTTAAGAAATTTAATCAGTGTCTAACCACATTTTTGTTGATAGTGTTCTTGCTTAAATTTTTTTAAGTGCAACTTTTTTTAAATCAAAAAGTATAAACCATCTGAAATAAACAGATAAAAGAATAATTGATTTTAAAATCACGCCCATGTTTTTTAATGAAAAAGATAACACCAATGGTATGAAGAAGAAAATGAGATTATCGCTTCGTCAACGACAGACAACACAAATGCGGTTGCAAATTAAGCCCGTATTAATTTTCTCTTGCAGTTGCTTTGCAATTGTTTTTGCTGCAGCATTGTTATTCAATAATGTTGGAAATGTAACTACCGTAAAAGCAGCTTCAACTACCGAAACCATCGACTCGGGTTCATTTATTGTTAACATGGGTATCGTGCCACAAACAGTGGGCAATGCATTGGTTCCTTACGGAATGGTGTATGACCTGATAAAAAATTACAACACACCGGTTAAGTGGATTATTAATGATAGTAAGGCAAAAGATGGAACGGATTTCACCTACAATGCAGTGGCTTACAAAGGAGGTCCATTTATTATTCCGGCAGCCTTTATCACCTCTACTATTAAAACGCGCATCACTTTTTGGCAAGGCAAAGGTGTGCAGGGTATTTATACTACTTCGTCATTAAGTGCTCCTGTTTATTCTACACTAACTGCTATGCCCACTATGACTATTGACAATACGGATGGCAAGCACGCAATTATTACCGGATATTTTGATAATGCATTAATTCCATCTTCAGCCTATTCAGTAGGCCCAACAACTGCTTTAAGCACTTGTCATGATTTGTGGATCAATCCGCATGGCGACCCTACCTGGGCGACACATAGCCGCTTATATAATTTTGCTACTACTGATGGATCTTTTATTTTCTCACAATGCCATGCCACCAGTATGATGGAAGGATGCAAAAATCCGGCATCACCATTTCAACAATTAAATTTTTTAAGCACCACCGGATTGCAATGTTACAGTGCCGGAAATTGCGGTTCCGCTATAACACAAACACATGCAGGAAATCCAACAGCGCCATTCACCTATAACAATGCCAATGATCCAATGATGCAATTTATGGGCACCATTGATGCTGCTTTAAATGGTGGTTCTGAGGACTGGTATATACCACAAACAACCGGAGCCTGGAGAGCTACTACCAATGCAGTGTTAACAACCAATAACGGACCTGCAGGAGGCAAAGGAGTGTTGTTAGTTTATGGACCTGCTTATGGAATGGCAAATAGTGGCTGGGTTATGTATGAAGCAAGCCATGATTTTGGTGGTACCACTGCCGCAGAAGTTGGTGCACAGCGCGCCTTTTTAAACTTTATGATATTTGCTGCTTCAAAAAAGTCGATAAGTTTTACTTCTACTAGTATTCCCACAAGTTTTGCAAACAATTCAAGTACAACTACAACGCTCGGCATTTCGGTTAGTTCAGGAACGCCACCCTATACCTACCAATGGGGTTCATCAATATCAGGCGCAAGTTTTGGAAGCCCAACCAGTGCAACCACAACATTTAAATTGCCGCCAGGTTTAGCGAAAAAAGATGGTCTTATCACAGTTCAAGTAACAGATGCGTGTTCACGACAAAATTTTTTAAGTCAGCCCATTACCATTACATCAAGTGCCTTGCCGGTTTCACTAATTGAGTTTAAGGCAGAACTAAATAAGAACAACAACACCGTGGAACTGAACTGGAAAACAGCCACCGAGAAAGACAATGATTATTTTACTGTTGAGAGAACCAAGGATGGTAAAAATTTTACTGAGCTTGCCCGAATAAATGGTGCAGGCAATAGCAATGTAATTAAGCAATACAACTATATCGACAATCAACCATTCATTGGAACATCGTACTATCGTTTAAAACAAACCGATTATAATGGAGCATCAGAAACCTTTAGAATGATACCGGTTAATGTTACATCCAAAGGTGTTAAAACCATACAGGTTTATCCCAACCCATTTGTAAGTCAGTTTACAGCCAAGTTTGAATCAGACGAAGAAAAAGAAGTACAGATAACACTGTTCAATAGCAATGGTGCTGTTATACATACTGAAACAATGATGGCAACAAGCGGTATTAACAGTTATCAATACAACGGAGGCGAACAGTTGAATTCAGGCATGTACTTTTTGAAAATAGCTGATGAAAAGTCTTTAATTGGTTCTGTGCAAATTAAGCATAGTATTAATTAAATAAACAGGAAGTATCAGTTGGTTGAATCGGGTAAAACATCGTGATTCAATTTATGCCTTGTTATCACCCGCTTATAAAATATCAAACGCAATAATCTGCTTCCCGGTTTTCTTTTAATGGAATCTTTAAGCCCATTGTTTTCTAATGATTGAGTTTATTAATCATTCGCACCACAGGTATGCCTTATAGTTTTCGATAATAGGTTAATGCGACAGTTTCTTACTTCTATTAAAAGGATATAGCTGTTTAAAGAAAAGGTTTTTTCTCTAAGTAAAAGAAAAATAAATAAGAGGGGAATTTTACGATGGAAATAAGTATCTACTTATTCAGTCACAACTAATTTCTGTTGATAAACCGCATGTTCTATTTCAACAGAAACAATATAAATGCCTTTTTCAAAATGATAATACTTGTTAATACCTAAAACATTATAACCCGAATCTGATTGCAGATTTTCTTTCTTAAAAACCAGTGCTCCATTAATATTTCGCACTTCAAAAGAATACAAACCGGCCCCTTCCGATTCAAATATGAGTGATATAAAGGCGTTTGTAGCTGGGTTAGGAAATACCATTACTTTACTTTTCTTTTTAATTAAAACCGCACGGGGTTTATAGCAATAACCCGCACCGTTAAAATCCACCTGACAAAGCCGATAATAATTTAATCCCTGTGCAGGGTCATTGTCAATATCAGAATAAGATCTAATTGTATTGCTGTTTCCTGCACCTTTTACTCTTCCGATATCATGATACCTCAATGCATCGGCTGCTCTTTGAACAAGAAAATAATCATTATTCACTTCTGATGCAGTTGACCAATTAAACCAAACAGCTTCATCCATTTTAGTAGCATCAAAGTTTAATAGAGAAACAGGTAAATAAACCGGTCCGGTAAGTGGACCCGCGGCAGCATTCCAGAATGTGACATTGCAAATGCTTATCAAGGTGGAGTTTCCACCCCCTGCGGTTGCTTTTTTAACCAGCCCTCCGTTTTGAATATTTACAAACGAACCACAAGGAAGATCAAGTTTGTTGCCATTGGTAAATTGCAACGTCCCTTTAACATAGATGTATAAAGGAGTAGTACATCCTATATAACTTTCCTGAGATGTAACTGTAACTGTAGTATTAGTTTCGATATAGATTGTATCACCGCAGGCGGGCAGTGTTGCATTGCCATTTTTCACCCATGTTGATGAGCTATTCCAATTGCCGCTTCCATTTGAATAAACAGCCGCTTCTGCTTTGAGATTAAACATAATCACGATGGGCAGGAATAAACAAAAAGGTATACTTTTCATATTTGAAATTATTTATACTAAAAAATTCAAACATTTGTTACAAAAAAAAAGCCGGTATTTAGCCGGCTCTTTTTATTGGATTTAAATTTTTATTTATTCAACACGTATTACTTTTAATACTTGCTGATAGCTTCCACTTTCGTTTTTAACAGTAATAAAATACATGCCGTTGTTCCAGTCATTATTCATCTCAATAGACTGATTAACATTTTTATATTCTCCAAACAAACGTCCTGTAATATCAGTTACAGTAACAATTAAATATTCATCACTTGTTACCTCAAGAGTTAGCGAATGGCTAAATGGATTTGGACGAGCATTTACATATTTAGCTGAATTATCCACACCTCCTGATAAGCGTGATAGCGAACTCGGACAGTTAAAATGATTTTGGTTTCCGCCTGCATCGTAATTTTCATTGATGGCTGTAGAAACAACGTTCATTTGTGACGGAGTGTAGTTTGAAGGACAACCTGATAACACTTTACGAGCAGTATCATAAATTGCTTGAATGCTCCATCCTTTGAAAGGAGAGCCGTTAACATTGTATATCTGTGCACCTAGTGAACTGGTGGAACCACCAAAATTAGGATCACAATTATCAAACAATAATGCAAGTCCGTTGGAAAGAACCTGACCAGCGAGAACAGTAATATTGGCGCTTCCCGGATTTATCAAATTTTGAGTTAAGGCAGCAGCTGTACTACCCTGCGGTAAAAATGTTTTTATCGCTGCCGCATCACTAAATTTAATTGTTTTTCCGCAAGGATCACCTAAAACAAAAGTATCCAGACAGGCATCAAAATGATTCGTAAGGTAGGTTCCTGGTGTACCGGTATTGTGCCATCCACCTTGAGTGTATGTAAGAAAGTTTCCATTGCAGCAAGTGTTATTTGGGGTGTGATACACTCCTGTAACTGGGTCACAACCATCAGTTGTGCAAGGATTATTATCATCTGAGTTAACAGGGTTATGATAAACACCAGTTACAGGATCGCAACCATCAGTAGTACAAACATTATTATCATCTGAGTTAACAGGGTTATGATAAACACCAGTTACAGGGTTGCAACCATCAGTAGTACAAACATCATTATCATCTGTATTAGCAGGGTTATGATAAACACCAGTTACAGGATCGCATCCATCAATAGTGCAAACATTATTATCATCAGAGTTAACAGGGGTATGATATACACCAGTTACAGGATCGCAACCATCAGCAGTACAAACATTATTTTCATCAGTGTTAACAGGGTTATGATAAACACCAGTTACAGGATCGCATCCATCAATAGTGCAAACATTATTATCATCAGAGTTAACAGGGGTATGATATACACCAGTTACAG
>JANNXV010000139.1:0-14155 GCA_031409815.1 Bacteroidota bacterium | reverse complement strand
GTACTTTGGTTTCTACTTTATTTACATTCTGCCCTCCTGCACCTCCTGAACGCGATGTCTGCATTTCGACATCAGCCGGATTTATTTCCACATCCACTTCGTCTGCTTCAGGCAATACAGCAACTGATGCGGCTGAGGTATGAACGCGGCCTTGTGTTTCCGTTTCGGGAACACGTTGTACACGGTGTACTCCCGATTCATATTTAAGCACTCCGTAAGCACCTTCCACATTCACATTAAAAACTACTTCTTTATAACCTCCGGTATTGCCATCACTAAAATCAACCATTTCAATTTTCCAGCCACGACTTTCACAATAGCGAGTGTACATGCGATATAGATCACCGGCAAATATACTGGCCTCGTCACCTCCTGTTCCTGCTCTTATCTCTACGGTTGCAAAACGATCGTCCTCTGCATCCTTAGGAACCAGCAACATGCGAATATGTTCTTCTAATTTTTCTTTACGTGCAGCAAGCTCTTCCATTTCATCTTTAGCCATCTGCTTAAATTCTTCGTCTTTCTCATTATTCAAAACTTCTTTGGCATGATCAAAATTGCTTACCACATTTCTGTATTCATGATACGCATTTACGATTTCTTCCAGGTCACGATAAGATTTATTGAGTTCCTTAAAACGTTTGCGATCAGCAATTACAGCCGGATCTCCCAATTGGGTTCCTATCTGATCGTGACGTGCAGCTAATGATTCTAACTTATCCAGCATAATGCTGCAAAAATAGAGTTTACTACTTATAGTTTAAGATTATGTTAGCTTGAAATTCAGAAAATAAACCCTGATTGAATGCACTCATTCTCAACAATGTTTGTGAGCTATATATACTTTAATACCAGAAAGTTTACAAAAAATTTCATTTTAAAATCAGGTTGAGCAGTCAATAATTATTTTCTATTGACGAATCAAAAATTATTTAACCGATTTGTTGTAATATTTATTAGAGAATTAAACACTTATTAACGCACATATTATTCAAAAACAATTTTACTTCTGTAAGTTTTATCACCTCTGATATCAACTAAATAAACACCGGGTTTGAAGTCTTCATTTTCTATCACTATTGATTTTCCATTGAAATCTTTCAGTTCAAAATATTTCTTTCCCTGCATATTAGTTATTGAAATGCTATGACTATTGTTATCTAAGTACCTGAAGTCAATAGTAAATTTATCTCTTGCAGGATTTGG
The DNA here is from genome assembly GCA_031409815.1 of Bacteroidota bacterium. Classification (GTDB taxonomy): domain Bacteria; phylum Bacteroidota; class Bacteroidia; order AKYH767-A; family OLB10; genus JANLUX01. The sequence goes on along the minus strand of JANNXV010000139.1, from coordinate 12,949 downwards.
ATAAATGGATATTCGTGTACTATTTGTTAATTCTTCTACTGACGTTACAGTGGTATTTGAAACATTTGAAAAAACAGATTGGTAAGGCACAGAAGATGTTCGCATAGGAATGCACGGATTTAATTTTCGCAATTCAACCGAATATTGATTAGGGCCTGACGGTCCAAAAATATCAGTGTAGGTAATTGTAGGAAGTGATGTGCCAATTGAATCAATCAACAACCATCCGCTGCCGTTACTATTTCTATAAATATAATATTGAGGTATGAAAGAAGCTGGTGCATAAATATTATTCCAAATTAGTTGCGCCTGATTGTTGCCACCTGAAAAACTTAACAAATGAATGGAAGTTAAATCACTTCCATACTTAACCGGATAGCTTTGTCCACAAGAGTCAACAGCTGTTACTGCATATGTATAATTTCTTTGAACGGGGCTTGAAGTTAAATCAGTATAGGTGCTTAAACTTCCGACATGAATGGTAGTTAGTGAATCATAAACTCCAGTAAATGTGGACTCGCGCATGATATTATAGCCTGCCAGATTAGTTGCAGGAAATTCTTCCCATGTTAAGGTGCATTTGTTGATAGCAGTGTCAACACTTAAAAGACAAAGATTATTTTTATAAAGAACAGAAGGCTGGTTGTTGCATTCGAAGCAGTTATAATTAGATCCTACCGCAAGAGGTAAAATATTACTAGAATAAATAGAATCGGAAAAAGTTAAAAGTACATAATAATAGTTTCCTTCAAATAAGGTATCATTTACGTTAAAATAAGTCATACTATTCCCAGTGATAAAATTATCCTCGCTGCATTTTAAAATTTTACTTGCAACAATATTTGCGTAATTAGATACCTTTTGGTTAAAAGGTCCATAAAAAACAATTCCAGCAGAACAAATGTTGGAAAAAGAAGAGTAGTAACTAATTTGAAATTGAAAACCGTTTGAAATTGTTTGACAAACTGGTAAATAATACCAAACCTGTCTTTGTGTTGTGGTTAGACACCCTAAAGCAGGCCCTGCAGGGCTAATAGTTCCTGGAGGAGGAATACTAAAAGACGAATTCAAAAAATTAGTCGCATTTAAACAAGTTTGACTTTTTACGCTAAGTATAGCCAGTAAAAATATCGCTAGTAACAGGATTTGCTTTTTCATTAATTGAAATTTATTTCTTAAGCATGATGATTAAACTTAACAGATAAGACGTTTCAATACTCAAAATGGTTGCATGGTATAATCAATCGTTCCATTCAAAAATTCCCCTTTCAGAATGAATAGTAAGCTTTTTCGTTTCAGACTCCTCCACCCTACCAATAATTTTTGCATCCACATTAAAAGATTTGGAAATGGAAATTATTTCTTCCGCAATGTTTGCATTTACATACAGCTCCATGCGGTGACCCATGTTGAATACTTTGTACATCTCTTTCCAATCGGTTTCGGATTGCTCCTGTATGATTTCGAATAATGGAGGTATCGGAAATAGGTTGTCCTTTATCACATGCACGTTATCTACAAAATGCAAAACCTTTGTTTGCCCTCCACCACTGCAATGCACCATGCCATTAATTTGAGAACGGAATTTTTCTAATACTTTCTTTATTACAGGCGCATAGGTTCTGGTTGGAGATAAAACTAATTTACCTGCTGATATTGAAGATTGATTGTTGAAGATTGAAGATTGAAGATTGATTTCGTCAGTCAGTTTATGTTTACCTGAGTACACCAATTTATCATCAATACTATTATCAAAAGTTTCGGGATATTTTTTAGCAAGATCATGATGGAACACATCATGTCGGGCAGAAGTTAAACCGTTACTGCCCATACCTCCGTTGTATTCCTTCTCGTAAGTTGCCTGTCCGTAAGAACACAAACCAACAATCACATCGCCTGCTTTTATGTTGGCATTATCAATGACTTCTGATCTTTTCAACCTGGCAGTTACTGTGCTGTCAACAATAATGGTTCGAACTATATCACCAACGTCAGCGGTTTCTCCACCCGTGGTATAAATATTAATTCCAAAGCTGCGGAGTTCTGTCACCAATTCTTCTGTACCATTAATTATTGCTGCAATTACTTCTCCTGGAATCAATTGTTTGTTGCGGCCTATCGTTGACGACAACAAAATATGATCAATGGCACCTACACATAATAAATCATCCAGATTCATTACCAAAGCATCCTGTGCAATTCCTTTCCACACATTGATGTCACCGGTTTCTTTCCAATAGGCATAGGCCAAACTGCTTTTGGTACCCGCACCATCGGCATGCATTACGGTACACCAATCCTTATCACCACCTAAATAATCGGGAATGATTTTACAAAATGCTTTTGGAAAAAGTCCTTTATCAAGTTTGCTTATGGCGTTGTGTACATCTTCTTTCGAAGCGGATACACCACGGAGATAATAACGATCGGAATTAGTCATTGTGAATATTGTTTAACCCCTTCAAGGGTTTGAAACCCTTGAAGGGGTAGTACGACTTTAAACACAAAGAGCATCCCGATAAGGAATGCTCTTTGAACTTTATTTAATGTAGTGATTATTGTTTAGGCACATAAGTAGTGCCGGTAACTTCAAACTCAGTTCTACGATTATACTGATGTGCTTTCTCTCTATCAGCCGCAGGTAACTTGTCGATAAAATCTTTTGTCAACACATCGCCCTTTTTGAATGGCAGATAATCCTCATCATTTTCAACTGCTTTCGGTTGTGATTCTCCACGACCTTCAGAAGTTAAACGGTCAGCCGGAATTCCTTTGCTAACCAAATAATCCAAAACTGATTTAGCACGCTTGTTTGACAAATTCATGTTGTATTTATCATCTGCACGGTAATCGGTATGAGCAGTCAGCGTAACTGTAATGGTTGGATTCTCATTCAAGGTAGTAATTAAGCCATCCAATGCTTTCTTAGACTCAGGACGTAATGTAGATTTATCAAGGTCATAGAAAATTTCAGGCACTGTAATTGGCTTTGATGTACTCTTTAATGGGAAATCGAAATCCTTTTCAAAAGACTGATCAGCTTCTAAACCAACAGTTGTTAATTCATGAAACTTGGTTAAGTAACCGGTAAAAGAAGCCGATAATTTATATTTCACATTTTCTTTTAAATCATAACGATAAGTTCCATCAGCAGCTGTTTTAGTACTTAAAGATGTACCATCGCTTCCGAATAATTCAACTAAAGCACCTTCTAAACTCTCTTTGGTATCGGTATCATATACACGACCAGCAACACTTAAAACTAAAGGTGGCATTAAGAAAGAGTAAATATCATCTGCGCCTTTTCCACCATCGCGGTTAGAAGACAAATAGCCTTTATCCGATTCTGTAAAAAACAAGGCAAAATCATCAGCGGGTGAGTTCATTGGTGATTTAAGATTTACGGCTTCTCCAAAAACACCATTCGTGTTTTCAGCTACGAACAAATCCAGGCCACCCATACCAGGTTTTCCATTTGAGGAATAATACAATTTGCCGTTTTTAGCTATGTAAGGAAACATTTCTTCCCCATCAGTATTTACACCAGTCCCTAAGTTAGTTGGTGTCGACCACGCAGATGATGATCCATCCCACTGGCTCATCCAAATATCTTTACCACCATTTCCACCTGGCATATCACTTGCAAAATACATGGTTTTTCCATCCGTTGATAAACAAGGATGACCGGTAGTGTAGGTGTCAGAATTGAAAGGAAGAGATATAGCATCTCCCCATTTACCATCTTTCATACTTGTCATCATTATCTTGCATTGGGTATTCTTATCTTTTGATACAGGGCAAGTTGTATAATACATGGTTTTGCCTGAAGCATCAAAAGCTACAGATCCATCGCTACCCTCTGAATTTACCGGACCGGGAAACACAGTTGGAGTACTCCATTTACTATTATTATCCATTGAAGCTGAGAATAAGTCAAAAAACTTTTCTCCATACCAGTTATCATTCTTTGTTCCGGTTGCTTCTTCTCTGGAAGAGGTAAAAACGATACCGTTCTTCATTTCAGGATTGACGGCAACGGCAAAATCATAATATTTAGAGTTCAATGCCGAAACATTCTCTACTCGATGACGGGTAGGCTTGTCTTTCCATGCTTGAGCTTGCTCGCTAGCCTTTGCTCCGGCATCAGCTTTAGCATCATCTGGCATTTTTGCCTTATAAGCATTATACTCAGCAATCGCTTCAGCATATTTTCCATTACGCTTTAAAGCATCTGCATGACGCAATAAGACAATAGGATCCTTATATTTTGCTTTAATAGCTTTAGCATAAAAGTCTTCTGCTTCAACATTGTTATTCATCATGCGGGCACATTCGCCTGCACGAAAGGCCGCCCAAGACTTATATTCAGCCTTCTTTTGCTTGGCATATGCCTTCTTATACAGGTTAGAAGCCGTGTAATACTGGGCAGTGTTAAATGCCTTGTCAGCTTTTTGCGTTTTACTTTTAGGAGTTTTAGGTGCCTTGGCGGCAAACACTGTTACAGCAGCTAATGTAAATACAAGCAATAAGCGTAATGTTTTCTGAATCATAGGAGTGTGAATACGATTAGTCAAATTTTGAACAGCGACAAAGGAAACAAATAAATATTAAACAGAAAAATCTTGTTAGGAATAAAAAAAATATAAATTGGGCTTAAACCTAAACGGTACGTGTGTTTCACTGTATATTTTGGATGAATAATTATTTGCGAACATAAGAAATAAATTGCATTATAGCTTTTCAAAGTATACTTTTGCCGTCCCTTCCACAAAAAAAATCAATATGAAAGAAGAATATTTTAAATGGAATAGCCCAATTACCGGTACCGTAGTTGAAATGGACGTTTTCGGTCATTCCGGAATTCCGGTAATTATTTATCCCACATCAATGGGAAGTTATCACCAAAACAAAGACTTTAAACTGATTGATGCGGTTTCATGGTTTGTTGACAAAGGTTTGGTAAAGATTTATACACCATCAAGTATAGATAATGATTCGTTTTACAGTGATGTAATGCATCCGGCACACCGCATTGCCAACCATATATTATATGATAAAATGATTTTGGAAGAAGTGGCTTATCGGGCCATGAATGAAACCGGGCAATCGAAAGTGGCAGTGGCAGGATGCAGTTTTGGCGGTTATCATGCCATCAATTTCGCGCTGCGTCATCCTGAGCATGTTAGTTATGCTTTTAGCATGGGCGGTGCATTTGATATTAAAAACCACATGGATGGTTATTATGACGACAATGTGTATTACAACAATCCGGTTGATTACCTGCCTGGCTTAAATAACGAGCATATTTATAAAATGGGTATAGTGCTTGGGGCCGGTGAACTCGATTTCTGTTTACCTCAAAATATTCGATTGGCAGAAATAATGAAACAAAAGAACATACCTCATTGGTTAGACATTAGACCAGGTGCCGAGCACGATTGGCCTGTATGGCGCGAAATGCTCCCGACCTATTTTGGGAGAATGAACTTTTAATTGATGTGCTGATTTAAAGATGTGCTGATTAAATAAAAATAATAAAACCATTAAAACATAATATAACAATAATTAAAATGAAAAAAGTAGGAATTTTACACGGACAGGAAAGATCTTTTCCGGAAGCATTAGTGAAACGCATTAATGAAAAAAATGAAAAAAACATTTTCGCTGAGTCAGTTCGCATTGACAAGGTGATGCAAGGTGAGCCATCTGGCTATGATGTGATAGTGGATCGCATCTCTCAGGATGTACCTTTTTATCGTGCATATTTAAAGAACGCTGCATTGTGCGGAACTGCTGTTGTCAACAATCCATTTTGGTGGAGTGCTGACGAGAAGTTTTTCAACAATTGCCTTGCGGTTAAAATTGGTGTACCGGTTCCTAAAACTGTGTTGCTTCCATCAAACCAATGGCCTGATGACACTAACGAAAAATCGTTCAGTAATTTAGTAATGCCCTTAGACTGGAATAACATTTTTGAATACACCGGATTTCCAACCTATATGAAACCACACTCTGGTGGTGGCTGGAAAAGTGTTTATAAACTAAACAATACCGAAGAATTTTACATGGCTCATCAAACCACCAACAAACTGGTGATGATGCTGCAGGAAGAAATCGAGTTTCAATCATACTACCGTTGCTATTGCATAGGTCAGAAAGATGTTCGCATTATGGAATACGAACCACGCAATCCACATGCAACCCGTTATGTTCACAATCATTTTAATGATGATAAAAAAATTATCAACCTGATACATGATTATACTTTGAAACTGAACGATGCTTTGGGTTATGATTTTAACACCGTTGAATTTGCTGTACGCGATGGCGTGCCTTATGCTATTGATTTCTGTAATCCTGCTCCTGATGCTGAAGTAAGTTCAGTAGGTGAAGAAAACTTTGAATGGGTAATTGAGTCGGCTGCCAATATGTGTATCCGCAAAGCAAAAGCACATAAAGAAGGTGTTGACAATCTTACCTGGGGTACTTATATGAAAAGTGCTGTTGAAGGTAAAAGCATTGCTATTAAAACGACTGCTGCTCCTAAAAAGAAAGCGGTGGCTGAAAAGGTTTAATTCTGTCTACGATTTACACTAAAAAACTCCGGCATTCTGTCGGAGTTTTTTTTTGACTATTATTTTCCAGATTCTGTACCAGAATTAAAAACCCTATTTTTACATGACTGAACCCATCCAAAAAACAATTGCATGAAAAAACTTTCCATATTACTCACCATCGTGCTTTTCTGCACAAAAACATTTGCCACTCATAACCTGGCAGCACAAATAACTTATAGGCACCTTAGCGGATTTACTTACGAAGCCACAATTACCACCTACACTAAAATATCAGCCCCGGCTGATCGACCTGAGTTAGAAATTTTTTGGGGAGATGGATCGAGTGATACTATACCAAGAATCAACGGTACCGGAGTGCCTGTTGCTCCTGATATAAAAGTAAATATTTATGTGGGTACCCATACTTATGCCGGACCGGGTTCTTACACTATGTATTTTGTTGATCAAAACCGCAATCAAGGAATTATAAACATACTGAATTCTGTAAACGTTGCGATGTATGTAGAGTCGAAGCTCGAAATTTTACCTGGCGCGACTTTCAATAATTCAGTTCAGTTTATAGAGATGCCTTCGTTTAGTGCTACTATAAATTATCCGTTTATGCATAATATTACAGCTTACGATCCTGATGGTGATTGCCTGACTTACGACCTTGTGGGTTGCAGAATGTCTCCCGGCACACCAGTACCCACTTACTCGTTTCCACAGGCTTCAAATGTTTATAAAATTAATCGCGTAAATGGAGAAATTACCTGGGACAGTCCTATTTTACAAGGCGAATATGCATTGGCTGTACAAATTACCGAATGGAGAAACGGAATTGCGATGGGTTATGTGGTTCGAGATTTCGCAGTAGCTGCAATTGCCTTGCCCACTCCACAATTTAATTTTAACGGCAACAACACTTGGCAGCTGGATACACTCGGAAATTATTCCTATACATTAGCCGCAGGCGATTCGGTAGAACTCACTTTATCTTATACTGATTTAGTTAATACTCCCATTAATCTAGTTGCACATAGCGAAACATTTGCTTTAAATGATTCAGCCTCTTTTTCAAAATCCTTTATTCCTTCCACTATATTAGGTGTATATAAATGGACTCCGGCTGCAACAAGTGTGCGGTCGGCTCCTTATGTTGTTACTTTTAGAGGCTCAAGCACCGTAAATACTTACGGAGCATTTAACAGTGATATTTCATTGCTTATTTATGTATTGGATGCAAACACTTATCCTTGTACAATCACTACCCAAGTCAATGAATTTGCATCATTGGATTTTATTAATCTTTATCCGAATCCCGCCACTCAATCTGCAACCTTGTCCTTTTCGCACCCGCTCAATAAAGCAATATTAAAATTGCTCACTATTAAAGGTGAAACTGTGCTCACAAAAACAGACCTGAATGGAAACACTTTTACCATTAACTTATCAGGTTTTGCAAATGGAATTTATATTGCTGAAGTAATAAATGGTCTAGAAGTGGCAAGAGTAAAGTTGGTGAAGGAGTAAAAACCGCAAAAGCCAATAAACACCACTTCATGTATGACAGATTTTTTTGACCTAGAATCAAATTTACTCTACAAATAGAGTGATGCTCTGGTCGTATGATTGAAGTTGCATTATCAACTCATCAATAAAACCATCGCCATATTTTAAATAGTAAGGAATAAAATTTTGGTAACGTTCTTGAAAGACCTTATCGGGAAAAACTTTTTCTGTTATCGATTTAATTTGGCTTAATGCTGTTTCATGTTTTCTTTTAATGGCAGCACTTACTTTTTTATCAATTGTATCAATACTGTTTAACGCCTTTTGTTGTTCAGCTTTTATTGAAGAAGCAAGCGTCTGATCGATTATTGTGACTTTCTGTTCAATTGAATCAAAAACATTTTTCAAGTCTTCTAACTCTTTGAGGAAGTCTGTTTTGGTTTCAATATTTTGCGCAATAAATTTTTTTACAAGATCATCGTAAGATTTAAAAAGATCAGAAAAACTTAAACCAAAACCATGCATTTTTTTATAAGAGTTGGCATCCAAAATTAAAACCATGCTTCTGAGTTTTAATAACGGATAATGCACCTGATGATGCTCAAACAAACTTTTATATTGCATCCAATAGCTGAGCTCGCCTGGCCCGCCTACGTAAGCCAGGTTGGGTAAAACAACTTCCTGGTAAACGGGTCTCAAAACCACATTAGGACTAAATCGCTCCGGCTGAGTATGCAAAAGGTTAATCATAAAATCCTTGTTGAAAGACAAATCGGAATTAACTACCTCGAAATTCCCATCAGGATTTTGTACAATTCTTTCACGCACACCTTCTTCAAGGAAAAACAAATTTATGTTGCGTGGATTTACCTGAGGCTTATATTTTAACCTTTCTAGCTCGGCTGATGTATCATTTACCATAGCAAAAGAAGAGTGTTTTAACAACTCCTCTTCCATTATTGGAATGAATAATTTCTTTAAGTCGTGATTGTTTGCATCAACAATCACAATCCCATACTTTCCAAACAACTCATTGATAAACGCTCGCATAGCGTCAGAAAGATTTGCGTTAAACAAATAAGACTGTTCGAAGAGATGCAAAAGCTTATTAGCATTTTCTGACTCTCCAATTATTTCTTTGAGCGACTTCAATACCTCTGCAAAGTTTTCAGTTGATAGTTCACCTGCAGCACCTTTAGCATCTGCTTTCCATTCCAGTTTTTTATTAAATAAATGAATGTGATTGATCTCAGCAAAATCATGATCCTCACTGGCCATCCAATAAATAGGTACAAAATTATTTGAAGGATATTTTTCCTTCAACGCTTTAGCCAGATTAATAGTAGAAATAATTTTATAAAGCATATACAAAGGGCCAGAGAAAATGCAAAGCTGATGACCAGTTGTCACAGTAAAAGTGTTTTCGTCAAGCAATGAATTGATGTTGTCCTTAATGGGTTGAAAAACTGTGGCAACTTCTGTATATTGATGATGGAGTGAGTTTACCAAAGTTGCACGATGAAAAGGGAATTTTTTTCTTTGTGCGATTACTTCTTCAAAGGTGTTAAGCGAAGGTTCATATTGATAGAATGGTTTGGCGGTTTCACTTTGATTTACATAATCTGTTATCAGATTATTAAGCAAACCAGTTTCTTTAAAATCAATGGAGAACTTCTGCATAAAAAAAACGTTGTTTCAATGTAAACTTATACAAATATCACGACACTACTTCACCAAATAAATCGTGATCCTCGGCATGAGTAATTTTAATGTTTGCAAAATCACCTGTTCGTACATAAAACCTGTTTGCTTCAATCAATACTTCATTATCCACTTCAGGTGAATCAAATTCTGTTCTGCCTATAAAATAGTCGCCTTCCTTACGATCAAACAAAACTTTAAACTCTTTACCAATTTTCTGTTCGTTTAGTTCATTGGATACTTCCTGTTGAGCAGCCATCACTGCACCAGCACGGTCTTGTTTAACGTCTTCTGGTACATCATCATTCAATAAAAAAGCGTGCGTATTTTCTTCGTGTGAGTAAGTGAATATTCCGAGTCGCTCGAAGCGCATTTGTTTTACAAATTCCAATAACTGATTGTGATCCGCTGCCGTCTCACCCGGATAACCTGCGATTAGTGTTGTGCGTAAAGCGATTCCGGGAACACGCTCACGAATAGTATTAACCAGATCAATAGTTTTTTGTCGTGTTGTACCTCTACGCATACTTTTTAACATATTATCGCTGATGTGTTGCAATGGCATATCAAGATAGTTACAGATATTTTCTCGTTCACGCATCACATCCAAGACTTCGAGTGGAAAACCAGAAGGAAAAGCATAATGTAAACGAATCCATTCAATACCCTCAACATCTGACAAGTGTTTTAACAAATCTGCAAGCTTGCGTTCGCGATAAATATCTAAACCATAATAAGTAGAATCCTGAGCGATTAATAATAATTCTTTGGTGCCATTTTTTGCAAGTGTTTTTGCTTCTTGTACTAATTCTTCAATCGGTTTTGAGATATGATTACCTCTCATTAATGGTATTGCACAAAAAGAACAGGGACGATCGCAACCTTCTGAAATTTTGAGATATGCATAATGTTTAGGAGTAGTTAATAGTCGTTCACCAACAAGCTCCTGTTTGTAATCAGCACCGAGTGTTTTCAATAATCTTGGTAAATCACGTGTACCAAAATAGGCATCAACGTTTGAAATTTCCTTTTCAAGTTCCGGTTTATAGCGTTCGCTTAAACAACCAGTAACAAATAATTTATCAATTTTACCTTCTTCTTTTGCGCGAGCAAAATGCAGGATTGTATCAATGCTTTCTTGCTTCGCATTATCAATAAAGCCGCAAGTGTTAATTACAATAATGTTAGCATCGTCATTCTCTGCTTCATGTATCACATCCATTTTATTGGCGCGTAACTGACCCATAAGAATTTCAGAGTCAACTACATTTTTGGAGCAACCAAGAGTTACCACATTAATTTTATTAGTACGAATAGATTTTGTGCGCAAAGTGATTTGAAATTTAATAAATTGAATTAATACATTGCATTGAATTTACTTTTATCATATTTTATATTTACCTCTGGTGGAAATAAAAAATTAATTTGATTAAATAATTCTGCAAGCAAACGAACATAAGCGTTAGTTGCTTTGGTTATAACTATTTTATTTTGACTTTCAATCTTAACTTCAATTACTCTTGGAAAATTTTCAGCAGATATATAACTGAAATTATTGTAATCACTAAAATACGTTTCCTGTAAACTATCAGCCGGGAAAGATTTGAGAAACCTTTGAAGATGTTTTTCTTCAGATGCAGTAATTCTTCTCTGCAAATAATTAACATTAGTACGGCCGTAATCCGACTTTCCATTAATTGTTAAACTATCCTGTGTGATATGATAAATATTATTCTGATACTGAAGCCCTACATTATCATTAATGTCAATGGTGAAATTTTGTGCATTTGAGTGAAATACAAATAGCAGATTTAGAAAAACGAGCACAGAAAAACATTTCTTGACTCTCATATTAATCCATTTTAAATAATGAATCTACAAATTCATTTCTATCAAACAATTGCAAGTCTTCCATCTTCTCTCCTACACCAATATATTTTACCGGAATTTTAAATTGATCAGCAATACCAATCACAACACCACCTTTAGCTGTACCATCCAATTTGGTGAGCGCAATTGCATTCACTTCAGTGGCAGCAATAAATTGTCGTGCTTGCTCAATTGCATTTTGACCTGTTGAAGCATCTAAAACCAACAAAATTTCATGTGGTGCATCAGGAATTACTTTTTGCATCACACGTTTTATTTTAGAAAGCTCGTTCATTAGGTTAATTTTATTATGAAGCCTTCCTGCTGTATCAATTATTATGACATCTGCGTTTTGCGACTTTCCTGCTGCAACAGTTTCGTAGGCGACAGATGCAGGGTCAGCCCCCATACCTTGATTTATAATAGGTACATCAGCACGCTTACTCCAAATAATTAACTGTTCAACTGCTGCTGCTCTAAATGTATCTGCTGCACCAAGCATAACATTTTTGCCTGCCTTTTTAAATTGATGTGCAAGTTTCCCTATAGTGGTTGTTTTTCCAACTCCGTTAACACCAACAACCATTATTACATATGGATGAGCTGGTAAATCTTTTAACGAATTGAAATCACTGGCTCCAATCGAGTTATTCTCCGACATTAGCGCAGCAACTTCTTCACGCAGAATTGTATTTAACTCAGAAGTGCTGCTGAACTTGTCTTTTGCTACTCGTGTTTGAACACGACTCACAATTTTTAATGTGGTTTCTACACCAACATCCGATGCTACAAGAATTTCTTCCAGGTTATCAAGTACCGAGTCATCAACAACTGACTTTCCAAATACTGTCTTTGTAAGCTTTGAAAAAAAACCTTGGCGAGTTTTTTCCAAACCTTTGTCGAGCGATTCCTTTTTATCTTTATTAAAAAGACCGAATAGTGCCATTGATTGATTTTGGTAGTGGGAATTACTGTTTTGAAATATGCTGAAAACAAAAAAGCCCCTTTCTTTCGAAAGAAGCTATGTTTAAATTTTTTGTCAAATAAGATTATTTATTTTTCAGGAAATCTTTAATGTGGTCATTGTGCACCACTTCCTGCTTAAATGTATAAGAACCTGTTATAGGTGATTTAATCATTTTAATTACTTTGGAAAACTCTTTACCTTTTCCTGATTTTAATGTTGCAACAACTTTCTTTGCCATTTTCTTTAAATTTTAAAATCGAAACAGTAAATAAGTAGCACTTATTACCGATTCAATTGTTCGTTAATTATTTAATTTCCTTATGAACAGTCATTTTTTTCAGAA
>JANNXV010000138.1:0-61892 GCA_031409815.1 Bacteroidota bacterium | reverse complement strand
AAATAATTGAGTACGTTAGTTTTGTTTTCATGTTGGTTTTAGTTTTTTACAATTAGTTTTTTAGTTTCAATAAAATCTGTTGTTTGAATTTGTACCAGGTAAACTCCCGCTGCAAAATCTTTTGTATTCACTTCTGTTTTTTCTTGTTCTGTTACTGTGGCTGTGTAAATTATTTTCCCTGTTATATCCGTAATAGTTACTTCAGCTTTTTTGTAGTTACTGCTAATGTTGATGGTAAAGAGATTGGTGGCAGGATTAGGAAATAACAAAATACCATTATCCGTATTTTTAATCTCATTGTTACCAGTCACTAACACTGTATCTAACTTGGCAATAAAAATATCTCTAAAGCCTGCATTGGTCAACGTAGTTGATCCAAAGGTGATGATAGTGCTAAACGCGCCTGTCATAAATACATTCCCGCTTGCATCAGTAGAAACGCTGTAACCCACATCATCAAAATTACCGCCAGCACTCTTTGCCCAAAGCACATTTCCGCTTGCATCATATTTCGCAATAAAAATATCCTGATAGTTTACTCCATTTGCATTGGTTAAAGTTGTTGTTCCAAAGGTGGTGGCACTTTTAAATTGGCCCGTTATAAGTACATTCCCGTTTGCATCGGTAGCAACGCTAAGGACCGCGTCAGTATAATTACCGCCTGCACGCTTTGCCCAAAGCAAATTTCCACTTGCGTCATATTTCACAATAAAAATATCCTGGTTACTACAGTTATTGGTTAAAGTTGTTGCTCCAAAAGTTATATTACAAAAAAAATTGCCCGTCATAAATACATTCCCGCTTACATCTGTAGAAACGAAATAGTTGTCGAAAGAACTCCCTGCGTTAGCAACTTTTACCCAAAGCGCATTTCCACTTGCATCGTATTTCACAAGAAAAATACCCGGATTATTTGAGATAGTAATTGTTCCAAAGCTGATGATATAACTGTCGTAATATCCCGTCATAAATACATTCCCGTTTGCATCGGTAGCAACACTGCTACCATGATCAGATCCAGTACTATCGCCTGCACTCTGGGCCCAAAGTACATTTCCACTTGCATCATATTTTACAATAAAAATATCATTATCGGGATAACCTGCACTAGTTAAAGTTATTGTTCCAAAGGTGATGGTATCACTAGAAAAATAGCCCGTCATAAATGCATTTCCACTTGCATCAGTGGAAATGCTGTTGCACGAATCATCATAATAACCGCCTGCACTTTTTGCCCAAAGCATATTTCCGTTTGCATCATATTTCACAATAAAAATATCCCAACTGCCTGCATTGGTCAACGTTATTGTTCCAAAGCTGATAGTGGGACTATTAAACACGCCAGTTATAAATACATTCCCGCTTGTATCAATGGAAATGCTGTTGCTAAAGCCATAAGAATTACCGCCTTCGCTCTTTGCCCAAATCACATTTCCACCTGCATCATATTTTACTATAAAGATATTTGCAGAGGAAGAGCCTGCATTTGTATTGGTTAAAGTTATTGATCCAAAGCTGATGGTGTCACTCAAAAACCAGTTCGTCATAAATACATTACCGCTTGCATCAGTGGCAACGCTGCGTCCCTCATCACCAGAAGTGCCACCTGCGCTTTTTGCCCAAAGCCAGTTGGGTGCTTGTGCATTTGTTTTTTCGCAGCTAAAAAAAATTAATGAAAGAAAAATAATTGAGTACGTTAGTTTTGTTTTCATGTTGGTTTTAGTTTTTTACAATTAGTTTTTTAGTTTCAATAAAATCTGTTGTTTGAATTTGTACCAGGTAAACGCCCGATGCAAAATCTTTTGTACTTACTTCCATTTTCTGCATTGCTGATTCGGTGGCTGAGTAAATTATTTTCCCTGTTATATCCGTAATGGTTACTTCGGTTTTTTTATAGTTGCTTGCTAAAGCGATTGTGAGATGATTGTTGGCAGGGTTAGGAAATAACAAAACACCATTGTCGCTCGTTTCAATCTCATTACCACCTGTTACTAACACTGTATCTAACTTGGCAATAAAAATATCAACATAGATTGCAGATGCAATGGTTAAAGTTGTTGTTCCAAAGCTGATGGTAGGGCTCCGGGAAGAGCCTGCAATAAATACATTGCCGTTAGCATCGGTGGAAACGCTTAAGCCTTCATCATTAGAAACACCACCAACACTTTTTGCCCAAAGCACATTTCCGTTTGCATCATATTTCACAATAAAAATATCACAAGAGCCTGCATTGGTTAAAGTTATTGTGCCAAAGCTGATGGTAGGACTCCAAAAAGAGCCCGTAATAAATACATTGCCGCTTGCATCGGTGGAAACGCTATATCCTTGATCAGAGGTGCCACCTCCAGCGCTTTTTGCCCAAAGCACATTTCCGCTTGTATCATATTTCACAATAAAAATATCACCAGAACCCAGGGCGCTTGCAGTGGTTAAAGTTATTGTTCCAAAAGTAATGGTAGGACTATTTATTTTGCCAGTCATAAATACATTCCCGCTTACATCTGTGGAAACGCTGTATCCTTCATCATAAGAAGTACCTCCTGCACTTTTTGCCCAAAGCACATTTCCACTTGCATCATATTTCACAATGAAAATATCATTATACATTGTGGTGCCTGTATGAGTTAAAGTTATTGACCCGAAGGTTATGGTAGGACTCCGAAAATTGCCTGTCATAAATACATTCCCGCTTGTATCGGTCGAAATGCTAGTGCCAACATCAGCACCGGTACTGCCTGCACTCTTTGCCCAAAGCACATTTCCATTTGCATCATACTTTGTAATAAAAACATCAACAATGGATACGCCTGCATTTGTTAAAGTTATTGTTCCAAAATTTATAGTGGCACTATTAAACTGGCCCGTAATAAATACATTGCCACTTGCATCTGTGGCAACGCCAGATCCCTCATCATAAGAAGCACCGCCAGCACTTTTTGCCCAAAGCACATTTCCGCTTGCATCATATTTTACTATAAAAATATCTGCAGTGGAAGAGCCTGCATTGGTCAACGTTATTGTTCCAAAGGTGATGGTAGGACTATAAAACGAGCCCGTCATAAATACATTGCCGTTTACATCTGTTGCAACACTAAGGCCCTTATCAAAATCAAAACCGCCTGCGCTTTTTGCCCAAAGTGCATTTCCGCTTGCATCATATTTTACTATAAAAATATCTGCCATGAAAAAGCTTATATGAGTTAAAGTTATTGTTCCAAATGTGATGGAAGGACTTTCAAAGTAGCCCGTCATAAATACATTACCGCTTGCATCGGTGGCAACGCTGCGTCCCCAATCATGAGCAGTGCCTCCTGCGCTCTTTGCCCATTGCCAATTGGGTGCTTGTGCATTTGTTTTTTCGCAGCATAAAAAAATTATTGAGAGAACAATAATCGAGCATGTTAGTTTTATTTTCATGTTGGTTTTAGTTTTTTACAATTAGTTTTTTAGTTTCAATAAAATCTGCTGTTTGAATTTGAACGAGATAAACTCCTCCTACAAAGTCTTTTGTATTCACTTCTGTTTTTTCTGAATCTGAAATAGTTGAAACGTAAATTATTTTTCCTGTTAAATCAGAGATGGATATTTCAGCTTTTTTGTAGTTACCGCTAATGTTGATTGTAAAGAGATTGGTGGTGGGGTTAGGATAAATAGAAATATTATCGCTAGCATTTACTTCATTAATACTTGTTACATTATTATAATAAAAGCCATAATAATAAGAAGTACTTACTCCTGATGCTAAATAATAAATTGAATCGTAGTTTAAAGAGAACAATGATCCTGCAAAAGTTGAATTATAAAAAGTATAAGTAGTTGTGGTGTGATCAGTAGCCGTAGTAATACTTCCCGTAAACGAAGAATCCCTGCTTACAGTAACCCGTTTTAACAAAAGACAATTGATAAATGTTCCCGAGGGTAACACAAGAGATCCATATCCGGGAGCTGATACAACTGAGGTTGCGATTTTATGAAAGTGATCAGAACTTGTGTTGTTAGTTCTTAAATATTCGTAAGCATCATTAAACACATCCCCATAGTTAAATGGGAATACAAACGATCGGTGCGGATCATTATATGTTGTGGTATAAATGGTTCCATTTGAAACATATTTGGCTCCCAAAAAATCATAGTACCCTGACTGAAAATCGACATAGCCATAACTGGAATCGACCGGATAAATAGTTTCTGTAGCATTGGTGGCGATAGGAAAACTACTATAATAGGGTGTGTTTATTGGATCGATGTATTTTGTAGTTGAATACAATCCTCCTTGAGAAGTTACAGAAGAAAAGTTCCAATACTGGTTAGTGCCGGTTGTTATTTGCGAGGGTTGTATGGTGTCTGCTAAATCATAACTATTAATTGTCACACCAATTGCCGGCAAATTTGCGGAGGTAAAAACCGGTTGTGCAATTATTATTTCTGCAATTAAAAGTAAGTTGATAGTTAGTATAAATATTTTCATTTAAGTTTTAGTTTAGTATTTTAATTGTCAATATTATTTGTTCATTGTATTGTTTTGTATTCGAGCTACAATTGTTTAGAATTTCACAAGCTTGATGTTTGCAGTTTTATTTTCTAAAATGTAGTTAAGCAAATAATAACCGGGTTGCAAAACATTTGTTTTGAATTTTGTTTCTCCATCAATAGTTTTTTGCCGTATAATTTCTTTTCCTGTTACATCATATAATGTAACTTCTCCATTTTCTTTAGTACCGGATATGATAAATTCGTTTGTAAAAGGATTGGGATAAACATGCAGAGAAATAGCAGTTGCAATTTCGTTTACACTGGTATTGAGACAAAGCGGAGTAATTGGAAAACCATTGCTTGTAAGGGTGGCAGTAGAAGTTACCAAGCTGCCAGAAGAAAACGAAAAACCTGTGCTTCCGGTAATGGTTGCTGCTGTGTCAGCAATAGTTGCCGGATTTCCCTGATTGCATCCGCTGTTACCATTGGCATCTGTCTTTATTAAATAAATATCAATATCTGTATTAACCGATGAAAACCCGGTAATAATATAACCACCGTCTGCTGTCTGTTGAACCGAACGACCTCCATCAGTACTTGTTCCACCATATGTTTTTGACCACATAAGCGTTCCATTTGAATCGGTTTTGAGCAAATAAGCATCACCATTTCCGGCACCAAAGCTCGCTGTACGTCCGGCTATAATAAATCCACCATCAACGGTCTGTTCAACAGAATAAGCAAAGTCATCACCCACTCCACCATAAACCCTCGACCACAAAACATTTCCAGTGGTATCTGTTCTTACTAAATACAAATCATCAACACCTGCACCAAAACTAAATGTTAAACCTGCAATTATGTATCCTCCATCGCTGGTTTGTTTAACAGAGTAAGCTCTTTCAGAACTCATTCCACCATAAGTCCGGGTCCATAAGGAATCTCCAACAGCATTTAGTTTTAATAAATAATAATCAGTTCCAGTTATTAAACCCTGTGCATAGCCACTAACAATATAACCTCCGTCATTTGTTTGTTGAACTGCATATGCTCTGCAAGGGCCGGTTCCTCCGTAAGCTTTTGTCCACAGCGTATCACCATTCGAATCTGTCTTAATTAAATTTAGAGCATTCCCACCTCCAGAAATAAAGTACCCTCCATCCGTAGTTTGTATTACCGATTCGCCTTCAGGAGTACCTGCACCGCCAAAGGTTTTTGTCCATAAAAGATTTCCGGTGGAGTTGGTCTTCAGCAAATAAATATTATTGAAGCTTTCAGAAAAGCCTGTAATAATATAACCACTGTCACTGGTCTGTTGTACAGCGCGTCCTCCATCAGAACTTGCTCCGCCATAAGTCTTCGTCCATAAAGTATCTCCATTTGCATCTGTCTTAAGTAGAAAAGCATCACTATTGCCAGCCACAAAATTATTTTCAATAAGACCGGTAATAATATATCCACCGTCATTTGTTAGTTGCACGTCAGTACCGAAATCCGAACCTGTTCCTCCAAATATTTTTTGAAAAGTAATTTGTGCAGAGGAAATTTGAGTAAAGAAAATCATCTCTGCCAGAAGAGGGATAAGCAAGTATTTTTTTTTCATTTTTGTAAACAATTTGGTTTTTGTAAAGTTATAATTCTTGCTGACTAATCAAGGTTGATAATTCCCTTGCTTAAGGCCTTTTTGAAGACAGGCGAACAATGTATCATTTCAGCAATCATTTTATCAATAATTTGAATAATGATTGACGAACGCTTTTTGACATCGAGAAATAAAATAATTCTATGTTCCTTTGAATAGTTAATAACTGAATGAAGATAAGTGTCGTCAAACAACACACCTTCGCCTTGTTTCCAATAATATCTTTCACCATTCACAATCATATAGCAGTTATCAGAAGCCGGAACCGAAAGCCCAAGATGATACCTGAAAATACCACGCAGCTTGCCTGTGTGTGGAGGAATGATTACACCCGATTCGAGAATTGAAAATGTGATGGTAGAAATAGAAGGAATATTTTTCATCAGTTCATAAGTTTGAGGAAAGCGGTCACAATTTTTAGTAAACCAACTATCATAAGCTTTTAAAACAATCATTCGCCAGGCAGGGCCTTCATCAAATGATATTTTATGGTTTGCTTTATCCACCTCGTGAAACTTGGGTATGTGTTTGTTTTCACTTAGCACATCTTGCAATTCATTATAAATAGTAATCCAGTTTTTTTCGAGCAATTTGCTTTCCGGAAATCGAGTATTTTTCTCAATATTTAAAGCAGTTCCTTTTTCGGAAGAAAAAACTAATTTGTGAAAAAACCAGAGAAATATTCGTGCTTCTATTATCCATAATAGAAATAGAATGCCTATCGAAATAAGGATTATTATTAGCTTAGTCATGAGAATCTGTTTAGAGTTAAATATTTTTAATGTGGCTTTCCAAAAATTATTTTTAGTTTTTCAATGAAATTATTTGATTGCCTTAATTCCCTTTTCATGTTCTTGAATTCATGAAAAATCACTTCGTTAAAATTATTATGGTTTATTGTTTCCGTTATTCCATATTGCAATTGATCAGTGGTTTCCTTTTCCTTATAAGTACCAAATAATTTATCCCAAATCAAAAAAGTTTCTCCGAAATTTTTATTGAGATTGTCTTCATTGCACGAGTGATGCAGCAAATGATGATTGGGTGTGATAGTAAATTTTTCAAGCCAACCCCAATTACCAAGTTTCTGGCTGTGACTAAAAAAGGCCCATACTTTGCCTATTCCATACAATACCAAAAACATCGGAAGTGGAAATCCGATAAGAATGGGTATTGCCCAAAAGAAATATCGATAGCTTGATTTAAAAACTCCTGAACGCAACGAAGTGGAAAGATTCATAAAGGGCGATGAGTGATGATTTACATGGATAGCCCACATAAACCGAATATTATGTTCCATACAATGTTTGCAATAAAATACAAAGTCCCACAGGATGTAACAGAGTACCCATACCCACCATTGATAACTCAATGAGAAGAGTGCATGAGTGGAAAGCTTCATTAAAATATAGATGGCAATACTTTTAATAAAGAGGTCAATCAATAAACCGCTTAACATCAACTGAACGCTGCTTTTAAAATCTTTCATACTATAATAGCTTTCGTTTTCTTTCCTTGTGAGCCTTTGTTCAAACAAGGAACCTGCAATAAAGAACAGGGCGAGAATGGTGTAAAATAATTTCATGATATGTTGTGTGTTAAATGTGACGCTATAGAAATCAAATCGATAAAACAATTGATTAAAGCGCAAACATATCCGCGAAAAATGGTTGGTTAAAATTGATTATTGAGTGTAATAAATTATTTTAGTATTGAACTGCAATAAACGATTGCAAAGCAAAACTATTTTAGCTAAAAGCAATAATTAAATTTTCAATCGGAAAACTAATTGCAGTTTTTGCAAAATAAAATTCAACTCTTGCTATTAATTGCTAAAATTAGTTGTAGTCTTTTAAAACAGCGCTAATTTGATTTATTGAAATAGAAAGAAATAACTTTTAACGATAGTTAATTCAGTTTAAATTTTTTCTCCGCCTTTTCATTCACTGCATTGCCAATAGCCAGGCAGGCAGTTGCAGCCGGTGTGGGCGCATTTAAAACATGCAAAGTATGATTGTTGTGTACAATCTTGAAATCATCAATCATATTTCCCTCATTATCCAACGCCATGGAACGTACACCAGCTCTTTTTTTTGAATTTTTACAATAACATATGCACCATTTCAACAATTTGCAGTTATAAAATAAAGTTAAGAATGCAATACAAAACCTTAAAAAAAAAGGATTTAAATATTGGTTTTACTTAGCCGATTTGATAATACCTAAGCAAACTTTTTATCAATTAAATAAA
Organism: Bacteroidota bacterium; assembly: GCA_031409815.1. Lineage (GTDB taxonomy): Bacteria > Bacteroidota > Bacteroidia > AKYH767-A > OLB10 > JANLUX01. The sequence continues at coordinate 53,526 of JANNXV010000138.1, read as the reverse complement.
TTAACCAAATATCTTGGAATTGCTTCTCTGGTAGCCTGATTTTCTCCTTTTAAATCAGTTATTTTAATTCTCTCAGCTGATATTCCTTTATCTATAAAATACCCAGATAAAAAATTGTTTCTCTGTTCCATTATCGAATCAACCTCTGTCAACAATTTTTCTTTACCAATAAGCCTAATGCATTTCTCTTGAATAGAAGTCAAGCCAGCCTGAGTTCCCATGGTATTATCAACCCATCTGATAAAAATCGAGTCTTTATTGGACAATTCTACTATCTGTTTAAGCTGGTCATCATTTAAACTATCCAGTCCACTGAAGCCTAAAAATTGCTTCTTTATAGTAAAAAGTCCAAGTTGTTCTATTTCATCATCCTTGTTGTTTAATTGCACAAACTCAATTCCAAGGTCAGGTTTTCCATTCAATAGTTTTACAAGATTGCCCAATATTTTTTCCTGATCTTCGGTTACACTCCTTTGAAGGTATTCAAAACGTATCTCTTTATAATCTTCCTCTTTGCCGCCAAAAGCATTTGCAATTAAACTAAAGGGCGCTTTGACTGCTTTAATGATAAGGTTTTTAAAAACTGCCCAAATCACTTTACCAATTTTATAGGAAGGGTCATTCAAATCGCCTTCTACAGGTATTTCCAAATCTATATTTCCTTTGGGGTCTCTTAAAATAGTTACGGCAAGTTTAACAGGCAGATCATATAATCCTTTGGACCTGGTTTTACTACCAACTTTTATTTTTTCGATAAATAATTTATTGATGCTTTTTAGTTGGTTGTCAACAATGGTAGTTTTGTTCTCATATAATATTTTACCATTAATAAACGGTGTTGCCACATAGTATTTCGAATAGGGATTAATATCGGTAATTAATAAATCTTTAACCAAGTAATAAATTTCCATATCCTCAAAACCGTCAGGATTAATACTGAGGGTACCCGACATTAAACCTGATTTATTCAAGCGACAAGCTAATGCAATATTAATTCTTTCATTTTTCGAATTAAGATTTTCGGAGCCTAAATTCATCGAGTCAAGATCATATTGAAATTTATCTTCCAAAGTATAGTCGGTAAAAAAAATATGACCATTTTTAAGTGAAAGTTTTTCTACATGGTATTCATTTAACAAATACTCGGTTGATAATGATTTAATATAACCAGCCATCATTTGGAAAACATTTGAATATTCCTCCAATGGGGCACCGGAAGTAGAGTCCACTGTTTCCTCAACAAGTACACGGTCGAAATTTGTTCCATCATTATAAATACCGAATTTTAAATATAATTGATCTAATAGTATATACTTGAAATTATAAATTCCTTCTTTAGTATTGATAGTGTCAATACCCATTTTATATTCTGCAAATGAAGCCAGTCTTTCACCGGTTGTATCGATGATCGAAAAATTGTTGACGTCCAACATCCCCGAAGCTGCTACTTCCTGTGGTTTATTTAAGTTTCCTGAAATATTCAGGTCTGTATTTAACCATGCATCAAAAGATTTAACTTTCATGTAGTCTTTCAAATATTCAGCCAGGAAACTAAGCTTATGGTTTTGGGCCTTGAATTTCAGACTATAAGCCATCGAATTAGTATTAAAATTTAACAACGTATTAATTTTACCTCCTGTTTTAAAACTGAAATCGCTTTTGATATTATAAATAGAGTCGGTAAATGCTATCGGCAGTGTGGTAGCATTTATATTAATTATTGAAATAGATGTAGCAGGAGCTGAGGTGGAATAATTTACAACACCAGATGAGATAGAAAAGTTTTCGATAAAATATTTTACAGGTTCTACAGTAAGATCTGGCTTTGTTTGCGTAGTGTCCGCAAACCGTTTCATAATATCATCAAAGTTAAATCTGCTACCGGTTTGTATGATATTTATAACAGGTTTTGAAAGCGAGATAGGAGAAACAGCATATTCTCCGGCAAATAATTTATTTATTTCGATATTGCAATAAAAATCTGCAAAGCTTACGAACACCTTATCGTTTTTGTTTTCATACATCTTAAAATTCTCTATATGAAGACTACCAGCAAATATATTAATCCATAATTTTTCGATTTTCAACTTGCGTCCGATCCATTCTTCACTGTTCTTTTCGATAATATATTTTGTAATTGGAGAGATAAATAGAAAAGCTAGGATTAGTAAACTGCAAAATACAACTAAGAATATATAGAATATTTTTTTAAAATTCATACCTTATTGCTCTAAAATCGGATGTAAATCTACCTATTAAAAATCTAATAAATAATATATAAATACCAATAAAATGAACTGCCGCAACAAACTATTTTTGGGGAGGAACCACTAATTAAATGCTATGCAGACTTAAGTAAATTATGAGCCATTGCGACAAAATAGTGGTTACGCAACAATTTACTCCATAACCGCAATGTCTCGATACTTGTAGAACCTGCTCTGAATAATGTTGCTGGAATTTTTGCAAACTTTATTATGGTCAAAGCAAAAAAAGACAAACGGCATCTACAAAAATTGAGTCCGACAAGGTAAATGGCTTTAATATAATATGAATGGAATTCTGATTAAGGAGTTAAATTAGGTGAATAGAAAAAGTGACGTAGAGTAATATAAAAAAGAATAACATTAATATGCTCTTTTATTTTTGTTCGGCTTATTCTCGTTTTTTCAAGTATTTTTTTATTAACAGTCAATGTTCAATTATACCTTAAGTATTTAATGATAGATTTGAACTTTATTTTACAAAATGATTGACATAAAGGAACTTTTTCCGGCCTTTGATAAAGCGCTATTAGATGAGATAGCATTACATGCAGAAATCAGAGAGATTAAAGCAGGCGAAATTTTAATACGCAAATCGCAATACATTAAAAATACAATGCTTATATTAAAGGGCGCGATTAAAATTTATCGTGATGATATTGAAGGAGGCGAATTTTTTATGTACCAATTAAATCCCGGTCAGGCTTGTGCAGTGTCAATGATTTGTGCAGCCCAGTCAAAAACAAGTCAGATTACAGCAGTAGCATTAGAGGATTCAACTGTTCTTTCTATCCCATTGAGAATGATGGAAAAGTGGATGGCCGAGAACAAGAGTTGGTATGAGTTTGTAATTAGTACTTATCGCAGTCGATTTGATGAATTACTCAGCGTGATTGATCAAATTGCATTTAGAAGTATGGACGAGCGCCTCGAGTTTTATTTAAAACGACAATCAAAAGATTCAAGTCTTCGTGTGATCAATATTTCACATCAGCAAATTGCTACCGATCTTAATTCAACCCGTGAAGTAGTATCACGTTTATTAAAAAAAATGGAACAACGAGGCTTGGTTAAATTACACCGAAACAGTATTGAGCTAGAACAAAAGATGCTCCAAGTGTAACATAGATCACACTGGTTTCATCTTATTGTTCTCAAATTTGCAAACTTTAAATCGAATAAATTATGGAGTATTTAGGCTATCTGTTAGCGGTATTAGTAGGTGTTTCTCTAGGTTTAATAGGTAGTGGCGGCTCTATTTTAACAGTGCCAATTCTGGTTTATGTTATGGGTGTTGAACCGGTTATTGCAACTGCCTATTCATTATTTATTGTAGGTTCAACAGCATTGGTTGGAGGATTGCAATATGCATTTCAAAGAAAAGTAGATTTTAAAACTGCTTTAATTTTTGGTATTCCATCGATTGCTGCCGTTTATGCAACACGTTTATGGTTAGTGCCTTTTATTCCCAAAGAAGTGGCAACAATTGGTGATTTTGTTCTGACAAAACCCATTGCAATTATGTTACTCTTTGCTGTGGTTATGATATTGGCATCTATATCAATGATTAGACCTGGAAAACAAACTACATCAAATGAAGAGCAGCCAATGCACTACAATTATCCAATGATTTTATTGGAAGGTGCTTTGGTAGGAATATTAACCGGATTAGTAGGTGCAGGCGGTGGATTTTTAATTATTCCTGCATTGGTATTACTGGCTAAAATGCCAATGAAGTTAGCAGTGGGAACATCGCTTTTTATCATTGCAGCAAAATCGCTAATTGGTTTTACAGGTGATTTGCAGGGTAGCGAAATAATAGATTGGTCACTACTTACCAGCTTTACTTTCGCATCTGTAATTGGAATTTTTATTGGAAATTATGCTGCTAAATTTGTGTCGGGAGCAAAACTAAAAACAGCATTTGGTTGGTTTGTTTTAGTAATGGGTATTTATATAATTATTAAAGAAATTTATTTGAAATAATTTATTTTTTTGATGCAATTTATAATCAATTATTGAAAAAGTTGTAATAAAATACACGGAGTAAAATAATGGAAACAGAACAAAATAATTCTCAGCACGAACTCCTTAAAATAATCAGGATGTTTTTAAATCTGATTATTTTATTAGTGTTTATGCTATTGCTTATTCCGGTTTTATATTATAATAGCGATACAATAAATAGTTTTTTTGCTTCAAAGTCTACTAAAGAAAAAAATGTAGAACAACAGTTGCCTGAAAATTTAAACAATGATAAAAGAGACTCTACTATCTATTGGCAAGCCCCGGATATCGATACTATTTCTGATACTACAAAGCTGACTTTGGTTACCTATGGAAAGGAGTTAATAGCACACACTGCAAAATATTTGGGGCCAAATGGTAGCGTTTTAAAAATTTCTAACGGTATGAATTGTCAAAACTGTCATTTGGATGCAGGTACAAAAGTGTTTGGCAATAATTATGGGTCCGTTACTTCGATGTATCCTAAATTCAGAGCACGTAGTGGAAAAGTTGAGGACATTTATAAAAGGGTAAACGATTGTTTCGAACGTAGCCTTAATGGTAAAGTATTAGATACTTTGAGTAATGAAATGCAGGCTATTAAATCTTATATTGAGTTTTTAGGATCCAAAGTGGAAAGGGGGAAAAAAGCTGAAGGTTCTGGCTTTAAAGATTTAGCTTTTCTGGATCGTGCATGCGACCCAGGAAAAGGAAATATCGTTTATAAAACAAAATGCATGAGTTGTCATCAGGCAAATGGCGAAGGGGTGTTGCTAGCTGACGGAACAGAATACACTTACCCGCCTTTATGGGGGCCACACAGTTATAATGATGGTGCAGGACTTTACCGCATCAGCAACTTTGCTAAATATGCTAAATACAATATGCCATTTGGTGTTACTCATCAAAACACACAGCTTACTGATGAAGAAGCATGGGATGTTGCAGCATTTGTAAACACTCAAACCCGCCCTCATAAGAATGTGCCTAAAGACTGGCCTGATCGTTCAAAGAAACCGGTTGATCACCCATTCGGTCCTTATGCCGATAAATTTTCGGAATTTCAGCATAAATATGGACCCTACAAACCGATTGCTGCAGAACAAAAGAAGCGTGAGGAAGTTGAAAAGCAAAAAGTTACTGCATCAGCAAAAAAGTAATACCTAAAAAATTCATTCATGAATAATAACAGAAGAGATTTTATTAAAAAAGTTGGTGTGATAGGTGGTGCCGGATTATTGTCTTCAAATCCCATTGTGTCTTTTGCAAAACAAGTTGATGCAGTAGAGAATGATGAATTCAAAGAGGAAACCAAACCTTTTACTCTTTCTATTTTACAAACTACCGATGTACATTGTCAGGTGCATCCGCATGATGAATTGTTTTGGGAAAATGACAAGTCGGTGTTTCGTAAAACTGGAGGGTACGCTTATCTTGATACCTACTTTAAACAAGAACGAAAAAAAAATCCCAATACTTTTATTATCGATACCGGTGATATGTTTCAGGGTAGCGAACTATCTGTTAAGACCACAGGCAAGGCAATGGTTCCTATCTTAAATGAAATGGGTTATGATTTATACCTGCCCGGAAATTGGGAGGTGATCTATTATAAAAAAGCAATGCAGACTTTACTAGGTTCATTAAATGCACCAAAAGTTTGCGCTAATATGTATCACGATTTAGGCGAAGGAAAAAAGGGAGAACTTATTTTTCCTCCTTACAATATTTGGAATATCAAAGGAGTTAAAATTGGGTTTTTAGGATATACCGACCCATTGGTTCCATTGCGTCAATCTCCTAATTATAGTAAAGGAATTATCTACACTAAGCCTGAGGAAAACCTGGCGCACTATGTAGATGTGTTGCGCAATCAGGAACAGTGTGCATATGTTTTAATTATAGCACATTTAGGTTTATCGCAACAAATTGCATTAGCCAATATGGAAGAATGCAATGGTGTTGATTATATTTTAGGTGGCGATACGCATGAGCGTGTGCGCAAACCAATTGTTTGTAAGTACAGCAAGGTGGTTGAACCCGGTGCTTTCGGTTCATTTGTTGGCAAGTTAAATCTAACAGTTCAAAGTGGCAAGGTGATTAAAGATGAATATGAGTTAGTGGAAATTACTACTGAGAAATTTAAGCCATCAAAAAATATTGCCGATTTAATCAAAGAAAACCAACAGCCGTTTGATGCAGACATAAATAAAATCGCAGGCTATAGCACCATACCCTTATATCGATATTTTGTGGTTGAGAACCCTATTGACACTATGATTCTAGATGCATTGAAATGGAAAATGACTGATGTAGATATTGTATTATCAAACGGGTTTCGTTTTTGTCCACCACGCACCACGCCCGATCACACAGGCAATATTCCAATAACAGATGGTTACATATTTGATATGTTTCCGGTTGACAGCACTGTGAGAACTGGAACTGTAACCGGTGCTCAAATTATTGATTGGTTGGAAAAAGAATTAAATAATGTATTCGCAAAAAATGCCCTGGAGCGATTTGGTGGTTGGGTGATAAAGTTTAAAGGAATGAAAGTGAAGTTTGATGCGTTTGCAGAAAAGGGAAAACGTGTTAAAGAAGTTACAGTTGCAGGATCGCCTCTTGATTTGACAAAAAATTATAACATTTGTGCTTGCGAAAGAGATGGCGATCCAAGCGATATGCTTTGTAGGATGCGCAATGTGGTAAATGCAAAAAACACTACTTATACTTTGCATTCAATTATGAAAGAATATTTGGCAGCTAACTCACCTGTAACACCAACACCTCCCCTTAATGCTGATGTGTTAGATGCGCCACAAACATTGCTCACACAAGTTACAGGAGTCGATTATCAGTTTCGCTAAACTAAATATAAAACCAAAAAACATGAAAAAAATCTTCCTATTCTTTATTGCTTTCGCACTCGCGAATACGTTAAATGCACAAACAGCAACAGACAGCAAGAAACATAAAATTGTTTTTCAGCTTACCTCCGATGATACCTTGGTGCACAAAGTTTTGATGAAGCAGCTAAATAATATTGTAACAGTTGCGCCTAAAACTAAAATAGAAGTAGTTGTTCAGGGTGGTGGTTTAACCATGTTAATGTTGAACAAAACCATAGTTGAGGAAAAAATTGCTCAACTAATAAAGAAGAATGTGAGCTTTGTAGCCTGCGAATTTTCAATGGCTGATAGAAAAATAACCAAAGAGATGATGATACCTGAAGCCAGTTATGTTCCGTATGGCATTCTTGAAATTGTTTCGAAACAGGAAGATGACTGGAGTTACATTAAGTCAGGATTTTAGATAGAGCTCATCGTTTGCGGTCTGTTTTTCAAATTGGTAACTTGTACTATTAAATACAACGTTCGCTGCTTTTGTTTTTTTTACTAAATATGACAGTTAACATCCGCATAAATTGATTTATAGGTGATCGAAGAATGAGAGCCTGTTTTTACTTTCTTTCAATTATTGTAACTTTTATCACCATTTAAAGCCCCGTAATACTTTAATTTTGCAACTTCAAGTTGAAAGAGTAAATAGAATAAATATGCAGATAGAACAAATTTATACCGGATGTTTGGCACAAGGAGCTTACTACATTACTTCTAATGGCGAAGCAGTTATTATTGACCCATTGCGCGAAGTACAACCTTATCTTGATCGTTTAACACGTGATGGAGTAAAACTAAAGTACATTTTTGAAACACATTTTCATGCTGATTTTGTTAGCGGACACTTGGATTTAAGTAAAAGCACCGGGGCTCCAATCGTTTATGGACCCACCGCAAATCCAACATTTGATGCCATCATTGCAACCGATGAGCAGATGTTTGAAATTGGAAAAATTAAAATAAAAGTGTTACACACGCCCGGTCACACTATGGAAAGCAGTTGCTATTTATTAATTGATGAAAACGGAAAGGAGCATGCCTTGTTTAGTGGCGACACCTTGTTTATTGGTGATGTAGGCCGTCCTGACTTAGCGCAGAAATCTGCATCAATGACACAGGAACAATTAGCTGCAACACTTTTCCATTCCTTACGTGATAAAGTAATGACACTAAGTGATGAGGTAATTGTTTACCCTGCACATGGTGCCGGAAGTGCATGCGGAAAAAACATGAGTAAAGAAACCGTTTCTACTATTGGTAATCAGAAAAAATACAATTATGCTTTACGAGCAAACATGACAGAATCTGAATTTGTAAAAGAAGTAACCGATGGTTTATTACCTCCTCCGGCATACTTTGGTATGAATGTGGCCATGAATAAAACCGGCTATGAGAGTTTTGATAATGTGTTGAATCAAGGTATGCGTGCATTGTCTGTTGTTGCGTTTGAAACTGCAGCCGAAGAAACGGGTGCATTGATATTAGATACTAGAAGCAACCAGCAATTTAGTATAGGATATGTACCTCAATCGGTAAATATTGGCATCAATGGAGATTTTGCGCCATGGGTTGGAGCATTAATAGGCGATGTTAAGCAGCCTATTATTTTGGTAACTGATGTTGGTTCTGAAGAAGAATCGGTTACCCGATTAAGCCGTGTTGGTTTCGACAATATTTTAGGGCACTTGAAAGATGGATTTGCTGCATGGAAGGATACGGGGAAAGAAATTGATACAGTAAAAAGAATTACCGCTGAACAGTTTGCAACAGAAGTAAAAATTGGAGAAAGCAAAGTGGTTGATGTTAGAAAAGAATCCGAATATGAGGCAGAGCATATTGATGAATCTTATAGCAAACCATTGGCTTTTATTAATGATTGGGTGAAAGACATTAATCCGGAAGAACATTTTTACTTGCATTGTGCAGGTGGATATCGCAGTATGATTGCCGCTTCTATTTTGCAGGCTCGCGGTTATAGAAATTTTACTGAAATTGAAGGTGGTTTCAATGCTATTGCCAAAACAAACTTACCTAAATCAGATTTTGTTTGCCAAAGCAAAGTTTTAAAATAATTTTTACACTACAATAAAAAAAGTAAATGTTTAATAAATTAATGAGCTTATTGGGCTTGTCAGTTGGCGACAACACTCAATTGTTAAATGCAATTAAAGAAGGTGCCTATTTAGTTGATGTGCGCACACCTGCCGAATTTGCTGATGGTCATGTAAAAGGTTCTGTAAATATTCCACTTGATAAAATGCAGCAACAATTATCAAAGTTCAACGATAAAAAAAATATTGTAGTGTTTTGCAGAAGCGGAATGAGGAGTAGCCAGGCTAAGGGTATTTTGGAAAACAATGGAATTAAAAATGTTATTAATGGTGGTACATGGCATAAGGTAAATCAATTGACAAAATGATTGAGCAGGAACAAGAAAGAAAAGTGGAATGTTGTGTGGTGAATAACGAAGTTGCGCTCGGTGAAAAGTATTGGAATGATCAATACCAGTCAAACACTACCGGATGGGATTTGGGAGTAGTATCACCACCAATTAAAAATTTCATTGATACATTGCCCGATAAGCACATCAGTGTTTTAATACCCGGATGTGGTAATTCGTATGAAGCCGAATATTTATTGCAACAAGGATTTACCAATATTACCCTAATAGATATTGCCCCGTTGCTGGTTGAAAAGTTAAAAAAGAAATTTGCCGGCCAGCTCAATATCAAAGTACTTCATGGAGATTTTTTTCATCATCAGGCAACTTATGATTTAATTATTGAACAAACATTTTTTTGTGCTTTGCCACCAACATTGCGAACCAAGTATGTTTGGAAAATGCATCAGCTGTTGAAAGAGGATGGCAAATTGGTAGGATTATTATTTAATCGCACATTTGATAAGAGCCCACCTTTTGGCGGCAGTAAAATTGAATACGAAAAATTATTTAATGCCGCTTTCAAAATGGTTCACATGGAAATGTCTGCTAACTCAATTGCCCCGCGAGCTAATTCAGAATTATGGGTCGAACTTTTGAAAAGTGATTGTTTGGTTTCCCTTTATTTATTTAATGGCATCACCTGCAGCGGATGTGCAAAAGACATTACGGCTCAATTATTAGCAATTCCTTATGTATTAAACGCATTAATTAGCAGCGATTTTAACCATTTATTAATCGTGAGCGAAACAGCGATTTCGTTAGAAACAATGAATACTGAGATTACAGAAAATGGCAAGTATGAAATACAAAAACTAAACTAACTTTAGCCAATTCTTTAAATTCTTCACATGACCATTATTGAAATAATAAAACAACCCTGGCCTTGGTATGTTGCAGGGCCATTAATTGGTTTAACAGTTCCCTTACTATTTATAATGGGAAATAAAGCATTCGGTATTAGTTCGTCCTTGCGCCATATTTGTGCGGCTTGCTTGCCCGCTAATATTCCCTTTTTTAAGTATGACTGGAAAAAAGAAATGTGGAATTTGTTTTTTGTTTTTGGAATAATGATTGGCGGATTTCTGGCAGTAAGCCTATTAGCAAACCCCGAACCTGTTCTAGTTAACTCTGATCTTAAAAGTGAGCTAGCAACCTACGGAATTACCAATTATCAGAATTTAATTCCGGTCGATATTTTAAACTGGCAATCGCTATTTACATTAAAAGGTTTTTTAATGATGGTGGTTGGCGGTTTTATGATTGGTTTTGGAACACGATATGCTGGTGGATGCACCAGTGGTCATGCTATAACTGGATTATCTACCTTGCAATGGCCATCATTGATTGCTACTTGTTGTTTTATGGCAGGTGGTTTTATTATGGCAAACTTTATTTTACCATTCATTCTTTCTCTCTAAAAATCAGATTAGCAAAATGGCAAAAGAAACAGCATTTATTTCGGTAGAAAAGAATTCGGATTTTGAAGTGCGATCGTTAGACACTATGTGTGTTAACGAAAGTCATATTGAACAAAAATGGTATCAAAATTTTAAGTACCTGATAGTGGGTGTTGCTTTCGGAATTGTTTTTGTGAAAGCAGAAATCATCAGTTGGTTTCGTATTCAGGAAATGTTTCGATTGCAATCATTTCACATGTATGGCGTAATTGGTAGCGCAGTGGTAGTTGGAATGATATCAGTTTGGTTAATTAAAAAGTTTAAAATAAAAACACTAAGTGGCGAGCCTATCGAATTTCACGATAAGCCTTTTAATAAAGGACAAATTATTGGTGGCTTGCTTTTTGGTTTTGGTTGGGCTATAACAGGCGCTTGTCCTGGACCTCTCTATGCCCAAATAGGAACCGGTTCAACAGTAATAATTGTTACCTTGTTAAGTGCAATAGCAGGCACTTGGGTGTATGGCTACTTTAGAGAAAAATTGCCACATTAAAAATTTAGGTCTACTAATTTAAATAGTGTGAAGCAAATCATCCGCCATTAACTGCTTACCTTTTTTCATACCTGCACAAACCTTCTTCAAGATATTCCAAGTAAGTATTTATGTCGGGTGTATAGCCTCTGGGTTTAGCTAATAGTTTGCCATTATTGTCAATCAACACATAATAGGGCTGCGAGTTAGTTTGAAAAACGCGTGCTTCCATATCACTCCATTTATTTCCGGTGCTTTTTATTTTTTTTCCGGTAGTTGGACTTACATACTGATCTTTCAATGGTAAATCTTCTTTATCATCCACATAAAGAGAAATCAAAACAAAATCATCCGACAACATAGCTAATACTTTTGGATCGCTCCAAACATTGTCTTCCATCTTGCGGCAATTAACACAACTCCATCCGGTAAAATCAATAATCACCGGTTTGTTTTGAGTGCGAGCATATGCCATCCCGGTTTCATAGTCATGATAACAATTTAAATTATGTGGACAATGGTTGCTACTACCGGTACTAATCCATTCTTTATAAAATTCAGGAGGAGGAAATCCACTAATCAGCTTTAAAGGAGCACCCCACAATCCCGGAATTAGATAAACGGTGAAACCAAGTGAGATAATTGAAAAAAGTAATCTTCCAATTCCGATATGCTGAATTTCGCTATCGTGTGAGAAACGAATTTTACCAAGCAAATAAAATCCCATCATACCAAAAATCACAATCCATAAGGTGATAAAGATTTCACGCTTTAAAAATCCCCAGTGATATGCAAGATCGACATTAGATAAAAATTTCATCGCAAGCGCCAATTCTAAAAAACCTAAAGTCACTTTTACACTATTTAACCAACCACCCGATTTAGGCAAATTATTTAACCATGATGGAAATGCTGCAAACAATGCGAATGGTAATGCGAGTGACAATGCAAATCCGGTCATTCCGGCAATTGGTCCTAAATAACTTCTGCCGTGTGCAGCTTCCACCAACAAAGTACCAATGATAGGTCCGGTGCATGAAAATGAAACCAGTGATAATGTAAAGGCCATAAAAAATATTCCCAATAAACCACCTTTATCTGAAGCAGAATCTGCTTTATTAATCATCCAACTTGGAAGTGTTATTTCAAATGCTCCAAAAAATGAAAGCGAAAAAATGAAAAAGATTATAAAGAATAAAAGATTAAAAAAGGCATTGCTCGACATGGCGTTTAATGCATCAGAACCTAATGTTACAGTAACCAGAAATCCAAGTGTTACGTAAATAAATATGATCGACAATGCATAAATAATTGCATTAGTTATTCCTTTGGCTCGTGTACCGCTTCGTTTGGTAAAAAAACTAACCGTGAGCGGAATCATTGGAAAAACACAAGGTGTAAGTAAAGCAAGTAAGCCTCCAACCATGCCTGCTAACAATATTCCAAGATATGACTTATCTTCTGCTACAGCATCTTCCTCTCCTCCGCATCCGGTTTCAAGATTTTTGGTATTCGAGTCTGGTTCAGGAATGTTGGATGAATAGCTAGTATTCTTACTAGCAATGGTTTGATTGGTGTCGGCACTTATTGTTTTAGCAACTGTTGAAGTTGTGTCTGCATATAATTCTTCAACCTTTGAGGACGGTTGTGAAGTCCCATTTTTATTTACTCCAATTTCAAATTCAATTTCCTCAGGCGGCAAACACATTTTATCATTGCACACCATAAACTCCAATGAACCTTTTACTAAAAATGGTTTATCGGTTTTAATCTTGATTTTTTGTCGGAAGGTAACTGTTGTTTCAAAAAACTTAAGATCCATATCAAAATTTGGATCGTGAAACATTTCGGCTTTTGGTTCAATTACTTTTCCTGCCAATTCAAAATCAGCTGAAGGCGTAAACTTAAATGAGGTTGGAATTGGACCTCCATCACCAATATCTTGACTATAAAGATGCCAGTGTTTTTCGATGGTGGCTTTTAGAAGCAAAGAGGCTTCTTTTTCCTTTTGTTCAAGGCTGTAACTCCATTTTACTGGCGTTAATATTTGAGCCTCTGTAGCTGTATATTTTAATACTAGAAATAGAAAACCAAAAAAAATTGTTTTTACAATATTTCGATTCATAAGGGGTGTTTTATTTATATAATGCGACTACTTGCCCTTTATTGTTATCTCAAAAGGCACTTCGTTAGGAGGCAAACACATTTTATCGTTACAAGCCATAAATTCAACTGAGCCTTTCAATAAAAAAGTTTTGTTGGATTTAATTTTAATAACTTGATTAAACACTGCCTCGTTATCAAACGTTTTAAGTTCCATTTCAAAATTTGGATCCAAATAAGTTTTACCATCTGGTTCGGTTACCTTGCCTACCACTTCAAAATTATCAGAAACTTCGATCTTAAATGATGTTGGTATCGGACCGCCCTCAGGTAATGTCTGACTATAAAGATGCCAATGTTGTTCAATTGTAGCTTTAATATTTAACACCACCTCTTTTGAGGATTGTTCAACACTAACGGTCCATTTTATTGGATTTAGTTTCTGCGCCTGTACAGAAACACAATTAACTATTAGTGACAGAACAAATAGACTAATCTTGAGAAATTGAGACTTCATTGAATTTATTTTATGAGCAGGAAATTAAAAGAGGTATCAAAGATAATTCTTTACACAAAAGAAAAATGGAATTTCGGTTATTTAACAACCTAATCACAAAATACAATTGGCAATTAATGAAATTGAAAACCTTGTTATCAAATTATCTCGTTAAAAAACGGCTTCATTATTGCTGGTAGGCCTATCTATAATAAAACTTTTCTGTTTGCCAAATTATTTTACCTTTGATTCATATTAGTATTCTTTACCATTTCAGATTTGCCTTATGATTTGATTACTTTAAAATGTAAATCCCAACTAATTAGAAGTGCAACCTTAAAATAATGTCTATGAAAAAAATCTACTTGTCCTTGATAACATTGTTGTTTCTTTCAGCATTTACGACAGCCCAAAACAATTTAATTCCAAATGGCGATTTTGAAATATATGTTGACTGTCCGATTTGGTATAATGATCTTGATTCAGCTTATGCCTGGTCCAACCCAATGACCAATATACCAACAATATCAGGCACTCCTGATTTTTTTCATGAATGCGCTAATTATCCGGTTGGGATGCCTTCTAATTTTCAAGGATATCAATATGCACATAGCAAGTGGGCCTATGCTGGTATTTATCTAAAAGAAGGCGTTGGTGCTAATGCAGATCATCGCGAATATTTACAAACTTATTTTACAAGCCCATTGGTAGCAGGCAATTGCTACCATTTTGAAATGTATGTTAATCTTTCTAATAATTGTCGGTTTACCACGGATGATATTGCAGTAAGAATCAGTAATACTTTTTTAAGTGGAATAAATAACCAGGATCCATTGTTGTATTTACCATCAATAGTTAATTTGGAGTTCAACACTTTCGATACCTTAAACTGGACTTTAGTATCGGGCGATTATGAGGCCTCAGGAGGTGAGATGTACTTAGTTATCGGAAATTTTAAAACAGATTTACAAACTTCTACTATCGTCTATAACCCATCATCACCGGTAGATTATATTTATTGCTATATCGATGATGTTTCATTAAAAACTTGTCAGTCAACCACAAGCATTAGTAGTCTTGCTAATGAAACTGACATTAAACTTTATCCAAATCCTGCCAGCAATTTTCTAAACATTGAATATCCTAAATCGGGTCATAATTTCATTGTTGAAATTCATGACTATTCTGGGAAAATGGTTGAATGCTCATTAGAAAATAATTTATCTGAAGGCATAATTAAACTAGATACCAAAACAATGAATGAAGGAATATACCTAGTAACTATAAAATCTGATTCTGGAATAATCAATAAAAAATTTGTCAAACAGTAGTTAATGGAAATGCAACAGAACTGAATTTTTACATACATTAAAACAAAACAAATGAAACCATTTCGATTTATTTTGCTTTTCATAATTATTTCTTGTAGCAAGTCTTTTTCTCAAAGTTATAATTGGGCATGGGCAAAAAGTGCTGGAGGATACAACAGTGATCAAGTTTATGCCATTACAACCGATTTGCAAGGCAATATTTATGAGACAGGCATGTTTCAAAGCCCACAAATTGATTTTGATGGTATTACTTTATTAAATTCTGCAGGCGCTTTGGGCACTGGTGATTTGTTTATAGTTAAATACGATCCATCTAATCATGCATTATGGGCAAAAAGTTGCGGTGGAGTGAACAACGATTATGGCAAGAGCATCACTACTGATTTAAACGGCAACATCTATATAACCGGAAACTTTGCTAGCGACAGCCTTCATTTTGGAGATTCAGTTTTAGTGAACACTGTAACAGGACTTCCGGATATGATGGTGCTTAAATATGATGAAGCAGGTAATGAAATTTGGGCATTTAACGCAAAAGGTTTTGCTATTAGTGAAGGAATTAGTTTAGATATTGATGCCTTAGGTAATGGTTATGTTACTGGGCAATTTTCAGGAAATATTGTGTTAGGCGACTCAATGTTAATTAATCAAGGAATGTATGATGTTTTCTTAGCCAGATTTAATGATGACGGACAAGTATTATGGGCAAAAAGTTATGGCGACAATTTTACAGATTTCCCCTACGGTTTATGCGTTGATCAATCGAACAATATTTACATTACCGGAACATTTAATAGTGGTCAAATAATATTTGGCAACTACACCCTTTTTGACGTAGGAGACTACGATATATTCATCACAAAATTCGATTCATTAGGTAATGTAGTTTGGGCGATTAGCGAAGGAGATATTGGGGAGGATGCAGGAAAAGGAATTGCCTCTGATAGGAATGGGAATGTTTATGTTACAGGGGCATTTGAAAGTCCATCGATTACATTTGGACCAAGCACCTTTAACAATGCCGGTTCAGGGTTTGATGCGTTTGTTGCAAAATATAATTCAAACGGAATATTACAGTGGGCAAAGCATGCCGGGAATGCCGGATTTTTTGATTGGGGATACAATTTACAGTGTAACTTATCCGGATTGTATTTATGTGGGCTATTTACAAGTGACACTATAGCCTTTGATAATATTATTTTAACCAATAGTGGTATTAATGGAACTACAGATTTATTCCTCGTGAAATATGATTTTAATGGTAACGCAGTATGGGCTTTAAATACAATTGGAGATCAATCGGAAGAAGGTGCTTGCGTTGCTATTGACATAAATGATAATTGTTATGTTGGAGGCGCCTTTGCTAGTAATACAACATATTTTGGCAACATATCAATAACTAATTCTACTACAACCGGCAATGCAGACCTCTTTCTGGCAAAACTTGCAGCTTCAGGTGTTATGATAAATGAAAACATCTACAATTCCGAGATAAATCTATTCCCTAATCCAACCAATGATTATTTTGTAATATCAGGTAAAAAAAATTCTTTTGAAAATATTGATGAAATTAAATTATTTAACACTGTTGGCCAGGAAGTACTTAGTCAAAAACTAGCAAACAATTTTAGTGACGCACGCATTGATTGTAAAAATCTGGAACCAGGTATTTATGAAGTATTATTACTTCGCGATAAAGTAGTTTATAGAGGAAAGATTGTTATAATATAATATCACTTATCCTAATGAATTTTTATTCCAAATGATTTTAGAGTTGCTGTTTTTCATACTTAAAACATTAGTTGTGACTTCACATAACTCGACTATCAAATCAATTATTATCTTTAATATCCCTTAAATCAATAAAGAAAGACTATGATTCTTGCTTGTTGAAAACAGAGACTGATTTGATTAGTAATAATTTTAAATCAACTCGAAGTTAAAGACAACAACTTCTTTAGACGATTTGCAAGAATTTAGTTGTATTTCCAATCTCGATTTATTGAAAATAAAATTCGTCTTTATGAAAACAAAATTAATTTCGGAAAGGTAAAATAAAAATGAGACAAAATATTTCTAGATTTGTTAAAATTGTTTTTGAATGATCAATCCAATCGTTCAAATAACATAAGAGTAATTGGTAAATATACTATACAAAATATTAAAACAAATCAGAATCAAATGCAAAAATCGTTTCTTTTAACGCTGGCAATTATGCTTTCAACTAGCGTAATTGCTTCAATCGCAAAAATTAGTGGTGTACAACCGGAATCGCCCAATTTTTCGGTTATAAATAAATACCATGGTAGCGAATTTCCGCCATCTGAAACTAATATTGAAGTTCGTGGAAAATTCATAAGTCCCTGCACTGCTTTAAAAACAGTAAAAATCAGAGAATACAATGTGATGGGAAGTGAATTCAAAGAAATTCCTGTAAATGCCAACGGAATATTCAGCTATAGTCTTACAATTAATGACCCAAAACAAATAACGTTTAAAGCAGGTGCTTTGCAAATCGACTTTTTAGCTACTGACAAAGAAAAAGTTTACAATCTTGAAATAAACTGTGGTGGTCAAACAGGTGATACTATTATCATTAAAAACTCCAACGAGAACAATGCATTTGTGCGCCTTAATTATGCCAATAAAAACTTGCAGAACAATCTTCAAAAGTATGCAAAAAGCGATCTCTCATTACCTGCAAACTTCGCTCAGGTAAAAAATTTATTTCTTGATTACCAAACCAAGGTAGGCAAGATAGCTTCGGATTACCCAACCTCTTATTGTGCAACAGCATTTTGCCCTTCCGAGATATTACCTAACTCAAGTTTTAGCTCTATTGAAACTTTAAGAAAAAGCTTTTTCAACAGAAGTTCGCTTTCAAACCCTGCATTTTATTACACCTTTCTTTCATCTCGAATTATTCTAAGTTATATTAACATTCGCAACCGGTCAAACAACTCGCCTGAGTGGATAAATAATGCTATGTTAATGACTAAGAAAAATCAGGATTGCGCCAAACGATTGCAACAGGTTTGTTACGATTTGTTTTATTTCAGACGCGAAGAACAATTGCTGGTGGCGTATCAAGCCTGGGTAAAACAACACCCGGATGAAATGGTAAATGCCGTTGTTAAATTACAACTCAAAAATTTAGAAAGTATAATGGCAGGCTCTCAGTTTCAAGAAATTCAATTGAAAGACCCTAAAGGCACCTTAAGAAAACTCAGTGAAACTGTTGCAGCGTCAAAACTTACATTGTTGATTTTTTATAGTCCTACTTGTTCTCATTGTCAGGAGGAAATACCGCATATAGTGCCTGTCTGGAATAAATATAAAAGCAAAGGATTGAAAATATACTCTGTTGGATATGATGGAACAAATAGCGAATGGAATTCTTTTATTAAACAATTTGCATCCCCTGAATGGACTCATGTATTTGAAACCACTGATGTAGCCAACAAACCTTCCATTAAATATGTGGTAAATATTACACCCGCATTAATATTAATTGACCAGCAGGGAAAAATAATTTCGCGGTTTGATTTACTCGATGATGTGATGAAAGATATCACAAAGCGGTTAAAATAATAGCTACAAAAAAGTATTATCAATTTCGGTTTTGCCTATCATCCTCAATAACTTTTAAAAAAAAGTAATTGAATTACAAAAACCGGATGACGGGCAATTATTTTATTTCCATTCAAAATGACGAACAACTTTTTAAGGGGAAAATAATTAAAGAATAGCTTTCATTGAAAGACCATTCAAAATCAAGATTTCATAGTTGTTCGAATATTTAACAATCTTGAATACAATTCCCTTTCTTCCTTTGAAATATTTTTAGGAACCGAAATCATTATTTTTACATAAGCATCGCCATGCTTATCATTGTTTTCAAATAGAGGCATTCCGATACCTTTCAATCTGAAAACCTTACCGCTATCCGTTCCTTCTGGAATACTCACATTCACCTTTCTGCCAAAAACATCTACAGTCAACTTGCCTCCTAAAACAGCAGTATAAATTGGAAGTGTCTGATTAAAATACAAATCGTCACCTTTAAGTTCATAGCTTTTATGTTTTATATGCTTTATGGTAATAAATAAATCTCCGCTTACTCGTCCGTTAGATACGGTAGAACCCTTGCCCTTCATGCGCAGTACCTGACCATCTCTGATTCCAGCTTTGATCTTTAAATTTATTTTTTCTCCATTCAATAAAATTTGTTTGTTACCTCCATGGTACGCCTCTTCTAAAGTTAAAGCAAGTTCGGCATTCATGTCACCACCTCTTGTTGACCTGCCATTCCCTTGTTTTGCACCTCTTGAACCACCGCTGAACTGACCACCAAAAATGCTTTCAAAAAAATCAGAAAAATCTTCACTCCCTCCAAAATAATCGCTGTTCTCATTAGCGTTGCGTGTGCCTTGGCTAGCATACTTACTCCAATCAAAATTGCCTGAGTTGCCACCTTTTTGCTGAAAGGCGCTATAATTATCTCTTAGTTCATCGTACTTTCTTCTCTTTTCAACATCTGAAAGAACTTCATTTGCTTCGTTTATTTCTTTAAATGTTTCTTCAGCTTTTGAATCGCCAGTATTCTTATCAGGATGATATTTTAAAGCTAGTTTTCGAAAAGCCTTTTTAATTTCATCCTGGGTGGCATCTTTATTTACACCAAGCGTTTTATAATAGTCTTTATAATTCATCTTGTTGAAATGTTATAAACTACAAATTTAAGCTTGTAAAGGCAACGACTAAGATTTTTAAAAATTAATATAAAAAGGTACCGTTGGTCAATCGACAAAAAAAATCCGGTCAATAATTTTAATTACTGACCGGATTAATATTACTATTTTTTTTAATGCTGAACGATTAATTTATAAGTACTAACTACCCTATTGTTATTCATAACAGAGCACAAGTAAACCCCTTGTTTGTATTCAGATGTGTTAACAACAAGTTCGCCATTTTTCTGTGGTAATGCAAAAGATTGAACCAATGAGCCAAGCATATTATAAATCCTTAATTGAGTGTTTCCTTTATTGTTTTCAAGATTAAATGAGAATGAAGTGTAAGCATTTGCAGGGTTGCCTTTTGGACGACTAACACCATTTGATGATGTAAGCTCATTAACACTGGTAGCAGTGCAAAAGCCAAAAGTCAAATCAATTGGTATACTATTCGAAACATTGTTCTGATCATAAAAATTATAGCGAATTGAGCTGGTTCCGCATGCACCATGAGCAAGAACTGTTACGTGGAAATCACCATCAGAGCCTCCCGGAGGTATAATTGCCGGATCAGCCAGTAATGAGCTATCTGTACCTGGAGGATAACAACTTGGTCCATGGCAGAAATTTTCCTCATGGCCCGGTACAAGATATTGAATGGTTCTGATTAAACCAATGTACATGGTATCAGGACTAAGATTCTCAATTGTTCCATAAGAATCAATGGTTATCAATGTGTCCAATTCTGTGTTTTCAGTTGTGAAATTTGTCAAGATAAATTGGGACTTGGCAGTATTGGTTACAAACACAAGCATTGTTACTACAAAATAATAAAGTATTGTTTTTTTCATTTTAAATAGTTTTTTGAGAATGTAAAGAAAGGCAAAATAAGCGAGAATAACAAAAGCAATCTTCATCTTAGATAAATAATTATGTAATTATCCTGTCATATTATTTCATTAAGGCTGGATTTCCAAAAAAAAACGATTGCCAAGCAGTTTTGAACAATCGAACCTTTGATTTCTACCGATATTTATTACCTTTACCAATTAATTCCAAAAAAAATAAATCAAACATATCATGAAAAAACTGTACATTTTATTTGTAATGGCACTATTGACTAGTTTAAGTTTTGGTCAAAGTCCGCGATTAGTGCTTGTAGAAGAATTTACCGGTGAAACTTGTGGCCCTTGCGCAAGTGCAAATCCAGGTTTGAACGCCATTCTAAATGGACATTCAGCCGATGTAATTTCTTTGAAATATCAAAACAATATTCCTTCTACTGGACCTAATTTTTATCTGTATAACACAACTGACATTTCGAATCGTACTTCGTATTATGCAAATAATTACTCTCCACATGCTTTTATAGATGGCAATTATTGGAATGGCAATGCTGCAAGTGTTACCAATGGGCAATTAAACACCAGGGCTGCTGTTGCTTCTCCATTTGATATTGAGGTATCACACTATTTTTCACCGGCAAATGATATTATTTATATACACACAGTTATTCGTGCCACTCAAACGGTATCAACCGGCACCTACAAAGCAAGGATTGCGGTAGCAGAGCGTGATGTTTATGGTTATACATCTCCAAATGGTGAAAACGAATATTCACACGTAATGCGTAAATTATTACCTAACGGTACGGGTACAGCTCTTCCTTCAACATGGGTTATTGGTGATTCTGTTGTTATTAATGAACAGTGGACTATAGCTGCTTCACCTACCAGTTATCCTATGCCTATTTGGGCAATGCTTGAGGCTATCGTATGGGTGCAAAATGATGTTACTGGTACTGGAAGTAAACAAATTATGCAAACCGGACACAGCCCTGCTTTAATTGCAGTTGATCCGGCAATCATAAGTATTAGCGCGCCAACAGTTAGTTGCACAGGTAATGTTGCCGCAACCATTGCAGTAACAAATAATGAGCAATCGGCAGTAACCAGTCTTGATATTGAATATGCAATTGATGGTCAAACTCCTTCAGTTTACAATTGGTCAGGCACAATCAACCAAGCAGCAACTGTAAATATTACTTTACCAGGCGTTTCAATTGCTGCAGGCTCACACAATATTGCAGTAAATATTACGAATGTTAATGGAGCTCCTGATGTGCTTACTGCTAATAATTCGAAATCTATTTCTTGTGGTCAGCCATTAGCGGCCTCCACATCTTTAACACAAAATTTTGCTTCACAAACATTTCCACCACAAGATTGGGTTATAGAAGATAACGATCAACTAAGTGGATGGAAACGCTCAGCCGCTAATTCAAACCCTCCCGGAACAGGCTGTGCCAAGATGGATTTTTACAATAGCCCATTAGCTGAGATTGATATTCTTTATGCACTATCACCTGCAGATTTAAGCACTGCAATTGCACCAACATTAACATTTAATGTTGCTCATCAACGATATAAATTATCAGGTACAAGAAGTAATGACAAGCTGGAAGTAGTAGCTTCAACTGATTGTGGCGCAAACTGGAGCACTGTTTGGAGTAAAAGTGGCGTTGACCTTGCCACAGTTGCTACCGCTAATACCAATCCTTATACTGCTGCACTCAGTCATTGGAGAGCGGAGTCTGTGGACCTTACCGCTTATATTGGCCAGCCGAATGTATTATTAGCATTCAAAGCAACTTCTGATCGTGGAAACAATGCATATGTTGATCAAGTAAATTTATCGCCTTGGAATGTAACGGGTATATCTGATAACAATACTGCGGCAGCAGTAAGTATTTTTCCTAGCCCTTCTACTGGACAGTTAAATATCAATGTGGATGGAATTGCGGCTTCAAAAATGGAGTTATTCGTTACCAACGTATTAGGTAAATTAGTTAAACAAATGACTTACGATAAATCTGATGGAAATGTAATTTCACTTGATTTAAGTAATGAACCAAATGGTAATTACTTGATTAAAATTGTAACTGAAAACGAAACAGTTATTAAGAGAGCATTAATTCAGAAATAATTGTCTTTTTTAGTTTACAAAAAAAGGCTTGACAAATTGTCAAGCCTTTTTTTTGTAAAAATTCTTTTCGCAAGTTGAATATCAGGAAATAATTTTTAGCTTTACCAACTCATTCCCACAAATATTTAATTTCTAAAAAAAATCTCATGAAAAAAATTTATGTATTATTTACTGCTATTTTATTGACCAGTATAAGTTTCGGTCAAAGCCCAAGACTAGTATTACTTGAGGAATTTACAGGCGAAACTTGTGGCCCATGTGCAAGTGCAAACCCTGGCATGAATGCAATTCTTGATGCCAATGAATCAATTGTGATTTCGCTAAAGTATCAGAACAATATTCCATCTGCAGGTCCTAATTTCTGGCCTTATGCACAAACAGATATTTCGAATCGCACCACCTATTATGCAAACAATTATTCTCCACATGCATTTATTGATGGAAATTATTGGAATGGAAATGCAGCCAGTGTAACTGCCAATCAATTAACAACAAGAGCAAGTGTAGCTTCTTCATTCGAAATTATTGTTACACATACATTTTCTCCTGCAAATGACATTATTTACACTCATTCAGTTGTGCGTGCAACTCAAGCAATTAGTAATGCAAATCTAAAATTACGCACCGCAATTGCAGAGCGCGATATTTATGGTTACACCTCACCAAATGGCGAGAGTGAATATTCACATGTAATGCGTAAAATGTTACCTAACGGAACCGGAACTGCACTTCCTGGCACTTGGGCTATTGACGATTCAGTTGTAACGGATTTGCAATGGACTATTGCGGCTTCAACAACTGCTTATCCTTCCCCAATATGGGCCATGTTAGAAGCTATTGTATGGGTACAGGACGATGCTAATAAACAAATTATGCAAACAGGACATAGTCCAGCAATTATTAGTATCGATCCGGCTATTGTATCTGTTTCAGGTGTTCCATCAATTACTTGTAGTGCGGTAACTCCATCAATTGACGTAACAAATAATGAAGCTACTCCAGTAACTAGTATGGATATTAATTATTACCTGGATAGCCAAACACCAACTACTTACAATTGGACTGGCACATTAAACCAAGGGGCAACTACTACTATTAATTTAAGTTCTATTCCAATGACACCTGGAGTGCATGCTGTAAATGTATCAATCACAAGTGCAAATGGAGCTCCTGATTTAATTGTATCAAATAACAATCGCACCATTGCTTCAGGACAACCATTGCCTGCAACAACTGCTTTTAGTGAAACATTTGCAACAACTACATTTCCTCCTGCTAATTGGATTAAGGAAGATAATGACGGAGTTACAGGTTGGTCTCGTGTAAGTGCAAACTCTACTGCACCCGGAACCGGATCTGCTAAAGTTGATTTCTATAATAGTGCTGCAGGCCAAATTGACGCACTTTACCCTTTGCCACAGTTTGATTTGACAACTGCCATTGCTCCTACTTTAACATTTAAAGTTGCACATCAACGTTACGCCACAACTGGGGCCAACAGTAACGATCGCTTAGAAGTTTTACTTTCTACAAATTGCGGCACCAGCTGGACTTCTATTTGGAATAAAAGTGGAGCTACACTTGCAACAGTTACTGCAGCCAATACAAATCCTTATACCCCTGCTGCATCCGGATGGAGAGCAGAGTCAATAGATTTATCAGCATATGTTGGTCAAACCGATATTTTGGTTGCCTTCAAAGCCACATCAGATTATGGTAACAATGCTTATTTAGATCAGATTTTCTTGAGCCCATGGAATGTAACCGGAATCAATGATAATAATAACACAAAAGCAGTTAGCCTTTATCCAACTCCATCTACTGGCAATGTAATTTTAGATGTAGAAAGTATTTCTTCTTCAAAAATGGAAATATCAGTTACAAATGTTTTGGGTAAAATAGTTAAACAAATGTCTTATGATAAATCAGAAGGAAATTTGCTTTCAATTGATCTAAGCAACGAAACAAATGGTAATTACATTATCAATATTGTTACAGAGAATGAAACAATAACAAAAAGAGCTGTCATCCAAAAATAATTTTAAATTCATCTACCATACAAAAAAGGGCTTGACTTTTGTCAAGTCCTTTTTTGATAAATTAAATTAATCAAAAATGAAAAAAACACTACTATCCGTTTTGTGTCTCTTAATCGTTCAAGTTGCAACTGCACAGGAAAAGAAAAGCGATATCCCATCAGTAAACATCAAAACCTTAGAAGGCAAAGTTTTTAATACTTCGCAATTAAACAACAATGGCAAACCCATGATTATAGATTTTTGGGCAACCTGGTGTAAGCCTTGTATTACCGAACTCAATGCAATTTCAGAAAATTACGCTGACTGGCAGGCAGAAACAGGAGTTAAATTAGTTGCAATATCAATTGATGATGCAAGAACAATGACCACAGTTGCTCCCTTTGTGAGTGGTAAAGGTTGGGAGTATGATGTGTATATTGATACAAACAGTGACTTTCGCAGAGCTATGAACGTGAATAATGTTCCTCATACATTCCTAATTGATGGCAATGGTAAGATTGTGTCACAGCAAAATACTTTTGCTCCTGGCGATGAAGAAAAACTTTACGAGGAGATTGTAAAGATTTCTTCATCGAAGTAATTGTCGTTTTTAATAATATTTAATAAAAAAGGGAGATTTTACATCTCCCTTTTTACTTTTGCTCCACATCTTAAAAACCCCCACCAAATATGAAGCATAGCTATAAAGTTTTTGCTGCGTTATTAATATTGATTTTATTAAATAATACTACACGTGCTCAGACTCCGGTGCTTTCTAACATTTCGGGCAACTTTGAAGTAGTTGGCCAGTTTTATAGAACTGACTCCGCTATAGGTGCACCTGAAGTTCCTGAAAAGTTTTTGAATAATGCATTTTTAAATTTAAATTATGTAAACGGAAATTTTAAAGTCGGCTTAAGGTATGAAGAATACCTGGGACCACTTTTAGGATTTGATGAGCGATATAGAGGGAGCGGCATTACCTATCGGTTTGCCCAATTTACAAACGACAGAATAGATATTACTGCCGGAAATTTTTACGATCAATTTGGCAATGGATTAATTTTTAGATGTTATGAAGAAAGAGCACTCGGAATTGATAATTCAATGGATGGCATTCGTGTAGGTGTAAAACCGATTGAAGGTATTTATATCAAAGGAGTTGTAGGTCGACAGCGAGATTTTTTTAGCCTTGGCGAAGGATTAGTTCGCGGTATTGATGGAGATGTGCAGTTAAATGAATTGTTCTTGTCATTAAAGGATTCCAGAATAAGAATTGGTATTGGAGGAAGCTTTGTAAGCAAGTATCAGAAAGACAATGATCAATTGCGCAACCTGCCTGAAAATGTTGGTGCATCAGCTGCGCGATTAAACTTAAACACTGGCAAATTCAGTTTAAGTGCTGAATATGCTTACAAAATCAATGATCCTTCTGTAGCCAATGGTTTTATTTACAAACCCGGTGAAGCTATATATCTCAACATGGCTTATACAACCAAAGGTTTTGGAACAACAATAACCGGAAAGCGGATTGACAATATGAATTTCAGATCGGATAGAAATGCAACTTTAAATAGTTTAATGATCAACTATTTGCCAGCTATTAGCAAGCAATATAGTTATAGATTACTTACCCTATACCCTTACACAACACAACCCAATGGAGAGATGGCTGCAGCCGCAGAAGTGTTCTATAATTTTGCAGCTAAAACACCCCTGGGAGGTAAATATGGTACTAAGATCAGCCTTGGGGTAAGTGGGGTAAATAATATAGATACAGTAGCAGCCAGCAACGACACTTTAGGATATGAAAGTAATTATTTTAAAATTGGTAGTCCGCTTTATTATCAGGACTTAAGTTTGGAAATCAATAAAAAAATAAGTAAAAAAGTGAAACTGATTGGAACATATGTTTATCAAGCTTATAATAAAGATGTTGTTGAAGGCGAAATAGGCTTTGGAATTGTGCACGCAAGCATAGCCATTTTAGATGTTACCTATAAGTTTAATTCTAAAAACAGTATTCGCATGGAGATACAACATTTATCCACCCACCAGGACCGTAAAAATTGGGCTATGATGTTGTTGGAATATACCATATCACCAAATTGGGCGTTTACCGTATTTGACGAGTATAATTATGGAAGTGATAATCCTGATGAACGGACACATTTTTATAACGCAACAATGGGATATACAAGAAGTGCTACACGCATCAGCTTAGGTTATGTAAGGCAACGTGCCGGTTTGCTATGCGTAGGTGGTGTTTGCAGATTTGTACCTGCTTCAAACGGTTTAGGTATTAATATTACGAGTAGGTTTTAGTACCTTTGTTTAACTATAAATAATCATTAGAATGAAAAAGATTTTATTTGTTGCAGTTGCATTTGTAGCCATTTTACAAAGTTGCGATAAGATTGATTCACCATATGGTACCGGAGGTGGTGGAGTGATTGATACCACTAGTACAGATACCACAGGTAATGATGCCAGTGATACTTTGCAAAGAGTATTGTTGGAAGAATATACTGGTCATACTTGCTTAAATTGTCCGGCAGCGCATCAGGAAGCTCAGGCATTACATAATTTGTATGGCGAGCAATTAGTATTAATAGCGATCCATGCCGGATTTTATGCGCAAACGCAAAACAATACTAATGGTTCCTATAGCTATGATTTCAGAACGCCAACGGGAAATGCTATTTTCGGATTCTTTTTACCAAGCAATCAGCCGTTCCCAACAGGAGTAGTACACAGAAAAAGGAATACTGCAGGCAATTACGCTACTTCATATAGTGCCTGGAGCACAAACATTGCTCCACTTATTACTAAGAAACCTTCAGCAAGATTATCCCTAACCAATACCTTTGATAGTTTAGCCCGAACAATTAAAACATCAGTAAAAACCACGCTATTAGAAAGTTTGCAAGACTCCCTTTCGTTGGTGGTTGTTTATACCGAGGACAGTATTGTTAATTGGCAGAAAAACGGGACACAAAATGTACAGAGTTATGTGCACCGACATGCATTGCGTGGTTCATTAAACGGAAGCTGGGGCGAAATGCTTGGCACTTCATTTGGCAACGGACAAATAATAAACAGAACATACACCGGTAGTGCTATACAAGCAGATGTTGTGCCCGAACATGTATCAGTTGTGGCTATACTTTACAACTCAAATACTCAGGTTGTTGTTCAGGTAGCAGAGAAGAAATTGTTACCATAACAACTATTACTTTCTAAATAAAATCACGCAAAAAAAATCTTGCGTGATTTTTTTATACAATTAAATAATGATTACGAGAGCTATTTCACTGCTGTTTTTTTTAAGCTGCCTGAATATCACCCACGCACAAAATTTTCACGCTCATATTCTAGCTGGTGTTGCTACTTCACAAGTTAGTGGCGATCAATTAGCAGGCTTTAATAAAGCGGGTTTAATTGGAGGAGCAGGAGTTGATATAGCGCTTTCAAAAAAAACCGAGTTGGGTTTCGAAATTTATTACATTCAGAAGGGAAGTTTAAAACAAACTAATATTGAAAAAGAAGATTACGAATACTACCGGTTACGATTAAACTATTTAGAAATTCCATTGATTCTCCGATACCGGATTAATAAGAAATTGAGTATTGAACTTGGGCCATCAATTGGTACGCTCATTAGTTTTTCTGAGGAAAATCAAGATGGCGAATTAATAGGTCAGCCTTCGTTTTCAAAGTTCGATATCAGTATTTGGGGGGGATTAGTTTACCATTTTACAGATAATTGGGGAATGAATTTCAGAGGGTCGCAATCAGTGGTCCCCATTAGGGAACACAAAGGTGGCTCAACGGATAGGTTAAATAAAGGTCAATATAATTCAGTACTTTATTTTACGTTGTTTTACCGGTTTGGAAAAAAAACAGGAAGTAATGAATAAACATAAAGTAATAGTTGCCATTACAGGTGCAAGTGGAGCCATTTATGCTAAAGTCCTGCTTGAGAAACTGGTTAAATTAACGGGTCAGATTGAAACTGTAGGAGTTATTTTATCTGATAATGCCCGCACAGTTTGGGAGTATGAATTGGGTAACAAAGATTTTGAAAAACTACCTTTCAATGTGTTTGATAAAAATAATTTTATGGCTCCATTTGCAAGTGGCTCTGCAAAATACGGAACCATGATAGTCTGCCCCTGTTCAATGGGTACTTTAGCTCGCATTGCCAACGGCACTTCATCCGACCTGTTATCACGTTCAGCAGACGTAATTTTAAAAGAACGCAGAAAATTGATTTTAGTAACTCGTGACACTCCACTTAGTCTTATCCATATCAATAATATGAAAGCTATTACAGAGGCTGGGGGAGTGATTATGCCTGCATCACCTTCATTTTATAGCAAGCCGGCTAACTTTGATGAGCTTGCTGCCACAGTTGTTGATAGAGTGCTAGATTTAGCCGGTTTTGAAAACGTAACTTACAGATGGAGCGAGAGTTAATATTTATGCACAAATTTTTGTGCAAGATTTTACATTTCGGTATTGTAGTAGCATAACAAGCTGCTTATATTTGCGTTATTCATATAAATCAGTTCAGCATATGTTTGAATACTCCAAAGAAATCCTCACCAAAGTGAGCTTCGACAGGACCCTTTTTAAAAAAGAATTAAGAAAAGCAATAAAGTGGTTAAAGTATGATGAACGAAAGATGTTAATGATTTGGTGCCTTGCCACTTTTGGAAATAGATATGGCGATGTTATCAGTCAGGCTTTCAGACATGTGGTGAAATAAATTTGAGATTCTTTTTAATTCCGTTAAAGCCTGTGCGCTGAAGCGGTGAATCTTTAAATACTTTTTCAAATACTTCTTCTGTAATCTCTTCCCAGTCCTTTTGATTCATATCGAGCAATTGATTGTTTGCTTTTAGCGCATTGTCATTATGTGGTTTGGAGAAACGATTCCAAGGACAAACATCTTGACAAACATCACAACCAAACATCCAGTTATCAAATTTGCTTTTATAGTCTGTTGGAATATTATCTTTTAATTCGATGGTGAAATAAGAAATGCACTTGCTCCCATCAACAATTTGAGGGGCTACAATTGCTGAAGTGGGGCATGCATCCATACATCGTGTACAAGTTCCACAGTAATCTTTTATTGGTGCGTCACAATCTAAATCTAAGTCAACTATTAATTCGGCAATAAAAAAAAACGAACCGGCTTTTGGATGAATTAGATTTGAATTTTTTCCGACCCATCCTAAGCCACTTTTTTTAGCCCACGCACGATCTAACACCGGAGCTGAATCAACAAAAGCACGCCCGTTCACCTCTCCTACTTCGTCACGAATAAATGCTGATAATGCTTTTAGCTTTTCTTTGATCACAAAATGATAATCTCGTCCATAGGCATATTTTGAAATTTTTGGTGCTTCCTGATTTTGATTGATTTCTGGATAATAATTAAGTAGCAAAGAAATTACCGATTTCGCACCATCTACCAATAGCCGTGGATCTAATCTTTTATCAAACCAGTTTTCCATGTAGCTCATCCTGCCATGATAGTTCTGAGTAAGCCATTGCTCTAAACGTGGAGCCTCTTCTTCCAAAAAATCGGCTTTGGAAATACCACAATGCATAAATCCAAGCCGAAGAGCTTCTTGCTTGATCAATGTTGTGTATTGCTTCATAGGAAAAAGTGATGAAGTAATTATGTAATTATGTGATGAAGAAAATACATTGTATTATATTTATGATGCGATTATTTTGTCAGCCACCACTCCCCTCTCCTTTGGAGAGGGGCCAGGGGTGAGGCCTAATCAAACAATTCACCTGTTCTGCGCTTGACACTCTTACCAAGATGTTTATACGCTTTCTCAGTTACTTCGCGTCCGCGTGGTGTTCGTTGCAAAAAACCTTCCATAATCAAAAATGGTTCATACACTTCTTCGATGGTTCCAGCCTCCTCGCTAACCGCTGTTGCAATGGTTGTTAAGCCCACAGGGCCACCTTTGAACTTATCAATGATCACTGTTAAAATCCGATTATCCATTTCATCCAATCCATGCACATCTACATTCAAAGCACTCAAAGCAAACTGTGCAATGTCCATATCAATTTTTCCGGTTCCTTTTATCTGCGCAAAATCGCGTACCCTACGTAACAATGCATTCGCTATACGTGGTGTGCCACGACTTCTGCGTGCTATTTCAAAAGCGGCCTCGTCCGAAATTTCAATTTTCAAAATATCAGCCGAACGAAAAACAATTAGCTGCAACAATTTTGCATCGTAATATTCCAGCCGCGATGTGATACCAAATCTTGCACGCAAAGGAGAGGTGAGCAAACCGGAACGTGTGGTTGCACCAATGAGTGTAAACGGATTTAATTTGATTTGAACACTGCGCGCATTCGGTCCGCTTTCAATCATGATGTCAATCTTGTAATCTTCCATTGCAGAATAGAGATATTCTTCCACAACAGGACTAAGGCGATGTATTTCATCAATAAACAAAACATCATGTGGTTCTAAATTAGTTAGCAAACCAGCTAAGTCACCAGGTTTATCAAGCACAGGGCCTGAAGTAACTTTCATTTTACTGTTCAACTCATTTGCAATAATATTTGCCAATGTGGTTTTTCCTAAACCGGGAGGTCCATGTAATAAAACATGATCGAGTGCTTCTCCACGTTGCTTAGCCGCCTGAACAAAAACCTTCAAATTTTCAACAACTTTATGCTGACCTGTGAAATCTTCAAAATCAAGCGGACGTAAAACTTTTTCTATCTCTCGTTCAACGGAAGAAAGATTTTCATCACCAGGATTTATATGTGCATCGCGCATGAAACAAAAGTAGGAGTTTAAAGTTATCTAAGAATATTCCAAACAATAATTGACCGATCATCACCAGTACTTACAAGATTATCCGCTTTCCACAATAACCGGTTTACTGAATGTGTATGGCCATCATATTGTTCTTTGTCTAATCTTGCAATTACTTCAAAAGTTTCTGCATCCCAAAGTTTAATGGTTTTATCACGGCTTGCAGTGGCAAATATTTTTTGGGAACGATGAAAAGCAATATCGTAAATAGCATAGTTGTGAGCCGGGATTGATTTGATTGACGAATAATCATCGGCAGAAAAAATATTGAGATGCGCATCCCGCGATCCGCTTAATAAATATTTTCCATCGGGTGAATAAACAATTGTATTAACAGAAAAACCTTTAGTGTGAGCCTGGAAACGATGAATGATTTTACAATCGGGCAATGATAAAATCACGATACTTCCATCGTTACACGTAATCGCACTTGCATCTTTAGTTGGATGAAAAGTCATGCTTCGCATTTTTCCATCTGCAATTTTTATTGTTTTAATCAGACGATAATCTTCCGAAGAAATAATATTTAAAGTTCCATCACCACCTAAAGCAAAAATCAATAAATGTTTTGGGTTGTAAGAAATATGAAAAACTGGAGCAGTAAGATATTGCAACAAACGTTCTTCTGCATTTGTTTCTAAATTGATCACATGAATGCCTCCACTGCTCTGACCAATGAGCAAATGATTGTTTCCAGGAATATAACGCAAGGCATAAATAATTCCGGTGCTTTTTGCGAGCATTGCACCATCTTCCGTTTCATTTACATTCCACTGTGCAACTATTCTATCACCGCTACCTGACCAGAAAATATCAGTACCAGATTTAGTTTCCAAAGCATACACCCCACTTTTGTGACCAGTGAAATGCTTTGATAATTGTATATTGATAGAATCTTTATTCATTTGAGAAGCACAAAGAAAAGCATTATCACACCAATGTAAATTCTGGTCAGACCTGTATAGTTATCCCAAATTTTTGTTTGCACTTTTAATAGTATTGATTGTAATATTACAACCAAAACAATACAATCATGAAAACAAACCTACATTTCACACTGATTTTTATCTGTACATTTTCATTTTCCACTAGTGCAAAAGAAAATACAGGAAAATCTCACAAACTATTGAATCCGACTCCACAGGTTGCGAATTGCGCTAATTCAACTGCACAAGCTGATTTGGCAGTGAACAATGTTCGAGCTCATCTGCTTAATGGAGGTGATTTATGGTGGAATCCAATTTTTCAAGTGAACACTTATGAAGTGCCCATCAACTCAGGGAAACATAGTCTGTATGCCGGAGCAATTTGGATTGGTGGATACGATGCGTCAAACGCTATTAAAGTAGCCGCGCAAACTTACCGGCAGCAAGGTGCCAATGATTTCTGGCCCGGACCAATCAGCAAAGACCCTACTAATAGTTCGTTATCTATTACTGCTGCACGTTGTTTACAGTTCGATCGTTTCTGGAGTGTTTCAAAAACAGATGTTCAGAATTTTATAGCAGGTGGATCACCAACCGCTGACATTATTAATTGGCCCGGCAATGGAAATGTGTCCAATGGTGAGTTGCCATTTTTGGCTCCTTTTTTTGATGCAAATAATGATGGTATTTATGATTACACACAAGGCGATTACCCACTTTATAATTTTTCATCATCGGTAGCAACGGGAGGATGTAATGATTACCTCTTAGGTGATCAAAACTTTTGGTGGGTATTTAACGATATTGGAAATAGCAAAACTGAAACCAATAGTGATCCAATTGGTTTGGAAATTCGTGCTCAAGCATTCGCATTTAGTTCAACTAATACAAATATTAATAATTCAACATTTTATAAATATCAAATCATCAATCGTTCAAGCAATACTCTTTACGATTGTCGAATGGGTCAATGGGTGGATCCTGATTTGGGTAACGCTTCGGATGATTATGTGGGTTGTGATCTTGGCCGTGGTTTAGGTTTTTGTTACAATGGCGATTCTGATGATGATGGTGCCGCAGGCTATGGAATAAATCCTCCGGCAATCGGAACAGATTTTTTACAAGGCCCGTTGGCTGATATTGGAGATGGAATTGATAATGATTTGGATGGTGTAACAGATGAACCCGGAGAACAATGTATCATGTCAAAGTTTGTTTACTATAAAAATTTAAACGGTGCTCCCGATGGAAATCCAAGCGTTACAGACGATTATTATCAATACCTAGCTGGGCAATGGTTAGATGGTTTGTTAATTGTTCATGGTGGAGATGGAAGATCAGATCAAACTCTACCACCATCCAGTTTTATGTTTCCGGGTGATCTACAAGGTGGTTCTACAGACCCTAATTTTACCGATGATTGGAACATGGTTTCAGCAGCTATTGCACCCGATGATATGCGTTATTTGCAATCTGTTGGAAAATTCACTCTCGACCCCGGTGAAGTGGATTACGTGACCATTGCAGCAGTGTGGGCACGCGATACTGCCGGTCCCATATCATCTGTTATTAAATTAAAAGCAGCCGATGATGATGCGCAAGCTTTGTTTAATAGTTGCTTTACAACAGTTGGCATAAAAGAGAATGAATTGATAACAAATGTTAAATGTGCTCCAAATCCTTTTAATGATAAAACCCTTATCAGTTTTAAAAACATCAATCATCAGTCAATCAAATTGCAGGTGTATGATTTAAAAGGAAAATTAGTGAGAGTAATGCAAACAAGTGGCGATTCATTTTTGTTGGAAAGTAAGGAATTAAACAGCGGAGTTTATTTAGTTCGCTTATTGTCGGATAATAAAACACTTTATTCAGGAAAAATAATCGTTCAATAGAATCCTTTACATTTTTTTGTTTCGCACTGAGCGCACGGAGTTCACAGAGATTGATAGTCAATATTGTTTTCTCCGTGTACTCTGCGGCCTCCGTGCGAAATGTTTTTTCTCCTATACGGTTTTTCATTTTACTTTTGAGCCGTGCACACTGAGCAAAAGCAGATTTTAAAAAGTTTTATTCCTCCTTTTATTTTTATTGTGGTATTGTGGATTGTAAAAGGCTTAGAAATTTATTACCGTTGGGATTTAGGATTTCTAGGTGTATATCCAAGACATTTAGAAGGTTTGAGTGGAATACTAACTATGCCGTTTATTCATGCCGATCTCAAGCATTTATTTTCAAATTCAGTTCCACTTTTAATTCTGGGTGCAGCACTTATTTTCTTTTATCGCGAGTTAGCATTGCGTGTTTTTTTGTGGATTTATTTTTTAGACGGTTTCTGGCTATGGCTGGGAGGCAGAGAAAATTTTCATATCGGTGCAAGCGGTTTGGTTTACGGACTTTCCAGCTTCTTATTCTTCAGCGGAATATTCAGAAGAGACACAAGGTTGATTGCAATATCACTGCTAGTGGTTTTTCTTTACGGTGGTTTGTTGTGGGGAATATTTCCTGATTTTCTGGGAGTGGAAGTATCGTGGGAAGCGCATTTATATGGAGCAGCAGCCGGTGCACTATTAGCATGGGTATTACGAAAAGAAGGACCGCAACGCAAACAATATGACTGGGAAACTGAAGACGATACTGATGAGGAAATGATTTTTATTGAGGGCGAACCACCTTCAGAAGAGCCTCCACTCCCACCCCCTTCAATAAGTATCAACTACAACTATAAACCGAATCAAGACACTGAAAATCCTGAACAAACAAAACCCTCTGCATAATGCAAAAAATTGAACATATAGGAATCGCTGTAAAAAATATAGCGCAATCAAATGAGCTATTCACAAAATTATTGAATGCCACACCTTACAAAACAGAAACTGTTGAATCAGAAAATGTAATCACATCATTTTTTAAAGTAGGTGAAAATAAAATTGAATTGCTCGAAGCAACTAACTCAAACAGTGCCATCGCAAAGTTTATTGAAAAGCGTGGTGAAGGAATTCATCACATCGCATTTGATGTAACAGATATTCGTGCTGAAATGAAGCGATTAAAAGAAGCCGGTTTTATCTTATTGAACGAAGAGCCTAAACAGGGAGCCGACAATAAGCTTGTTTGTTTCATTCATCCCAAAGCAACAAATGGCGTATTGATTGAATTGTGTCAGGAAAAATAGAACGCGGATTCCAATCGATCGGGACGGATTGGGCTGATAGAAACGGATATTTAAATTAGATTCCTTTAAAGATAGCTCAGCGAAATGGTAATGTCTTGGTTTGTTTTCAAATGATAAACATTCAATCCAACTTTTTCTGCGCCTTTAATATGTTGCTCGCTATCATCAATAAATAAAGTTTCGGTAGCAATTAGATTATTTTCTTTTAGTACGCACTCAAAAATTTCTTCATCCGGTTTTCGCATTTTCATCCGGCTGGAGTAATAAATCTTTTCAAATGTTTTTTCAAAAATATTTTCACTGTAAGTATCCATCAAAATTTTTGTGAATGCTTTAATGTGAATTTCGTTGGTATTGCTTAGCAAAAAAATTCTGTATTTGCTCGACATTTTACTTAACCATTCTACTCGGTACTTTGGAATATCTAATAGCATTGCATTCCATGCTTCATCAATTTGTTCATCACTTACTTGATTTGGCAAGTGCTTTCTTATAACCGCCCTAAAGTCGGCTGGTTTAGTAATTCCTTTTTCAAAATCATCAAAAAGGCTTTCCTGCTTTTGCTTTGAATACACCTCATCAAAGTTTTTAATACCCAAATTTTTAAAGGCTTTAGCCGTTGCATGGTAATCTAAATTGATGATTACACCTCCTAAATCAAAAATTATTGCCTTTGGTTGAAACATATCACTGATAATTGTGGGCAAATATATATTTTCGCACTTCCATTACTAAAAATGGGCCTATAGCTCATTCGGTTAGAGCAACTGACTCATAATCAGTAGGTGCCTGGTTCGATTCCAGGTGGGCCCACCAAATCAAGCCTCTTAGGTTTTAACCTTTGAGGCTTTTTTATCTTTTGCCCTTAAAATAGGTTTTCATCAATTCTCCACATTCATTAGCCAACACACCTTTTGTTACCTGAGTTGTTGGATGCAATAAGGAGGATTGAAGCGTTTGATAACCCTTTTTAGGATCAGTTGCACCAAAGACAATGCGGGAAATCTGAGTCCAGTAAGCTGCTCCGGCACACATTGGACAAGGCTCAATTGTTACATATAATGTGCAGTCAATTAAATATTTTGCCTGTAAATATTCTGATGCGGCAGTAAATGCAAGCATCTCAGCATGAGCAGTTACATCATTCAAACGTTGTGTCATATTATGTGTTTTTGCTATAATGGTTTTATTAGCAACCAACACAGCCCCAATCGGAATTTCATCTTTTTCAAAGGCAATCTTCGCCTCATTCAAAGCAATTCGCATAAAATATTCATCGTTCAAAAAGTCCATTATTGATTCAACATTTGTGATAAAAATAGCCATTCTTCTATTTACCTATTTTTGAGGCGCTAATTAATTGTGAAAAGAACACTCGATTTTGATTACGAAGAACATCTCGATTTTACCTTAATTGGGATTATTTGTGCTTACAAAGATTTTAGATTGTGTTACGATATTAATAAAGCATTAGGCATTACACTTTGTAAAGAAGACGATCTGGAAATGAAAAAGGAAAAAAGAGGATCGGCAAGTTTATTCTCTTTATTTAATTATAGCAATAACGACCACGAACAATATATCATTATTGCAAATAAAGGAAGCAACGGTCATTTTATAAATGAACTTAAACACGTAGACTATTTTTTTCTCATTCGCGATCTTGCACACTTTAATTCTCTTGATACAATAATTGAAAAAATTAAG
The DNA here is from genome assembly GCA_031409815.1 of Bacteroidota bacterium. GTDB lineage: Bacteria > Bacteroidota > Bacteroidia > AKYH767-A > OLB10 > JANLUX01. Next base: position 15,638 of record JANNXV010000138.1, on the reverse strand, counting down.
CAAATTTCCATCATTACTAACATAGCGCTACTCGAAGCATCTGACTATAAATCAGCTGAAAATTTTTTGTTGATTGATGAGTAAATCTTAAGGAGTGAGGTGAAGGGAGTAATTAATTTTGCATCCCTATTTTAATTAAAAATTTATAATCTAAAAATAAAAAGTGATACATCGTTTTAACAGAACAAAAATTGTTGCCACCATAGGGCCGGCCAGTGCTGATAAAGAAATACTTGAAAAGCTAATACGTGCAGGGATGGATGTTTGTAGAATCAACAGCTCGCACGGTAATTATGATATGATGGAAAAAATTATTCATACTATCAGAGAACTTAATTCTGAATTACGTACCCATGTTGCAATATTGTTTGATTTACAAGGACCTAAACTTAGAATAGGAGACCTTGAGCACGAATTTGAATTGAAGGATGGAGATAGTTTACGTTTAACTACTACTGAGTGCATTGGTACCCCAAATAAAGTTTTTATTAAATACCCGCAATTTGCAAAAGATGTAATTGTTGGTGATAGTGTATTAATTAATGATGGAAACATTGAGTTACGTGTAAGTAATAAAGTTTCCGATCAGGATGTAGATACCATTGTGTTACATGGAGGAATGCTGTCGTCACGCAAAGGCGTTAATCTTCCTCACACAAAAATTTCCTTGCCCAGTTTAACAGAAAAAGATCTGCTTGATCTTGATTTTATTTTGCAGCACGAAGTGGAATGGATTGGATTAAGCTTTGTGCGTAAAGCGCAGGATGTGATTGAATTAAAAAACTTACTCCGATCACGAAACAGCAAATCGCGTGTTGTTGCAAAAATTGAAAAACCAGAAGCAGTTATTAATATCGATCGGATAATAGAAGAGTCAGATGCAGTTATGGTGGCACGTGGCGATTTGGGAGTAGAAATGCCCATGGAGCAAATTCCTGTGATTCAGAAAACCATTGTTTTTAAATGCAATGCAGCCAGCAAGCCCGTTATTATTGCTACACAGATGATGGAAAGTATGATCACTAATTTCAGGCCAACACGAGCTGAAGCCAATGATGTTGGCAATGCAGTATTTGATGGGTCGGATGCTTTAATGTTGAGTGCTGAGACTTCAGTGGGTAAATATCCGGTTCAAACAGTAAACGCGATGCAAAAAATAATAACTGAAGTTGAATTATTAGATGAAATCTATTATCGCGAATCGCCTCCGAAAAAGGACAGTAAAAACTACATTTCAGATTCTGTTTGTTATACTGCATGTACGCTGGCGCATCAAACAAAAGCAAGTGCAATAGTTGCAATGACACATAGCGGAACCACAGCATTTAAAGTTGCAGCACATCGTCCTAAGGCCGATATTTATATTTTCACAGATAATGAAACATTGCTATGCACTCTCAGTTTAGTTTGGGGCGTTCGAGGATTTTATTACAATAAGTATGAATCTACAGATACTACTTTTAAAGATATTAAAGAGTTTCTACTAAAGAACAAATTAGTAGAATCTGGCGAAATGTTTATTCATGTTGCCAGCACTCCGCTGCTTGACAAAACAACTTCCAATACTATTAAACTAGCAACAATAGATTAACTAATATGAGAATAGAACTACTTAAAGAAATTTGTGAAACAGCCGGAGCTCCCGGGTATGAATCGCGTATTCGCGAAATTGTTATTCGCGAAATCTCTTCATTGGTCAACAAGATTAGCATCGATAAAATGGGCAATGTAATTGCTTTAGTAAATGGTGCAGAACGTAAGAAAGTGATGGCATCAGCACATATGGATGAAATTGGATTTATTATTACTCACATTGATGATAAAGGATTTTTAAGGTTCCATACACTAGGCGGTTTTGATCCAAAAACCTTGACAGCACAGCGTGTGATTGTGCACGGAAAAAAAGATATCATAGGTGTGATGGGTTCAAAACCGGTACATCTGATGACAGCTGAAGAAAAAAATAAGACACCTCAAGTGCAGGATTATTTTATTGATTTGGGTATGAAACGTGAGGAAGTAATTGAGTCAATAAGTGTTGGCAACACCGTAACACGTCAGCGTGATTTTGTTGAGATGGGCGATTGCGTAAGTTGTAAATCTATCGACAATCGTGTTTCGGTTTTTATTTTGATAGAGGTGTTGAGAGAACTAAAAAATCCACCTTATGATTTTTACGCTGTATTCTCTGTTCAGGAAGAAGTAGGTTTGAGAGGGGCATCAGTTGCTGCTCACACTATTGATCCGGATTTTGGTTTTGGACTCGATACAACAATTGCCTTTGACACTCCGGGCGCTCAACCGCACGAAGCAGTTACACGATTGGGTGAAGGTGCAGGAATAAAAATAATGGATTCATCCACCATTTGCGATTATCGCATGATAGCGTATATGAAGCAAACTGCCGATCGCTATAAAACAAAATGGCAGCCGGAAATACTTCCAGCTGGAGGAACCGATACTGCAGGTATACAACGACAAGGTAAAAACGGATCCATTGCAGGTGCTGTAAGCATCCCAACCAGGCATATTCATCAATCCATTGAAATGGCCAATAAAAAAGATATTGAAGGGTCTATTGCACTTTTAAAAAATTGTATCATGCATTTAAACGAATATAATTGGGAGCATCAGGTTAATTAATGTTTTTATTCTTAGCTATTCCAAAATTCATCAAAGAAAATTCTGCTTAGCAGTCGGAATTTACACTATTTTTTTTATTAATATCTTTACACTCTATTTCAGGAGCAATGGCAAAAGTAACTTTCAATAATAAGGATAGCGTTTTTTATGACACCCTTAAACTTAGGGTAGATGAGTATTTTAAGAAAAACCAACTTCGTTCAACCGGCAATTTCTCGTTATACATCAAAGCCATCATTCTTATTTCAATGGCCATTGGTATTTATCTATTTCTGCTTACCGGTAATTATTCTATTATCGTTGGACTATTATTATCCGGTTTGCTTGGTTTTGTTTTCGCAAGCATAGGCTTCAATGTAATGCATGACGCTTGTCATGGAAGTTACTCCACCAAAAAATGGGTAAATAACTTAATGGGCCTTTCATTGAATTGCCTCGGTGGCAATGCGTTTATCTGGAAGCAAAAACACAATGTAGTACATCATACTTATACCAATATTGACGGAATTGATGAGGATATTGCTAAAATGCCCGTGATTCGTCAATGCCCTTCACAGAAATGGATGCCCGCTCATAAATATCAACATATATACAGCATTTTAATCTATGGCTTATCTTCTTTTTTATGGGTGTTTTTTATGGACTTTGTTAAATATTTCAGTGGTAAGATTCACAACACTAAACTAAATCGTTTCAGTACTCAGGAGCATGTCATCTTTTGGACATCTAAAGTGATGTATGTATTGTTTTATATAGCAGCACCGATTTATTTCGTTGGCGTTTTGCCGTGGCTCTGTGGTTTTTTTGCCATGCATCTCGTAGAAGGTTTTACGCTTGCAATGGTTTTTCAATTAGCACATGTGGTTGAAGACACTCATTTTATTGATGCAAACGAACACGCCCAAAAAATAAATGAGGAATGGGCAATTCATCAGGTGCACACAACAGCCAATTTTGCTACCCATAACAAATTTATCAATTGGTATGTTGGAGGTTTAAATTTTCAGATTGAGCACCATCTTTTCCCTCGAATTAGCCATGTTCATTACCCTGCTATAAGCAGGCTTGTTGAAGATGTTTGTCGTGAGTATAACATACGATATGTGAATTACCCAACACTCCAATCCGCTGTTGCTTCACATTTCCGTTTTATGAAATTTCTGGGGAAACGAAGTTGAAATATTGGCAATCAGAATAAATAAAGAGCCGTTTTGGAGTTCCAAAACGGCTCTTTTATTTATTCTGACCTAATGACCTAATCGTTTATTGTAAATTTTTGTCGAATTATTTCGTTGCTAATCGAAAGTTCTAACAGGTAAATTCCTTTGCTCAATTCTGCTGTATTAATCCGAAGCAAATTCTCACCTTCAACAAACATATAATTAAGTTTAACTACATTTTGACCAATAATATTATATATCGAAATATCTGACAGTCCTTCTTTAGTTGCACTAAAATCAAGATTAATAAAATCATTGGCAGGATTTGGGAATAAAACTAAATTAGCATTGTTATTTTTAGAAAACAAATCAGTCATAAATGGGGAACCTTCCATTGCCGGTGAAGCCGGATTTCCTGTAATATTAATGGTGTAATCTTCCACCTCACCAGATGCAAATGTTGTACAAGAACTAGTTGCATAAGAGGTATATTTCATCTGTACACGCATTCTTGTTGGACCATTCAGTGCAGTAATGGGTACAGTAAATGTTCTAGTTACGGTAGATTTTGAAGCTCCGGATGCAACACGCTCACCAGCATCAGTAAATAACCCATTATGATTGTAATCAATATATACACGCCAAGCTTCGGTCCGACTTGTACCTGTAAAACCTGGATACATTGAAATTGTTTTTGCCACACCGCCAACCAAGTTGGTGCTTTGTGCTGTAAAATCAGCATATCCATTGTTATTTCCACTGATATTATTAATGGTTCCTATCACAACACGATTAATGTATTCAAGTGAAGTATTGGTGCCAGCAGAAGAACAATAAGGAATGACACAACCAGTGGTAGTAAATGAACGTGATGTACTATACAGGCTTGAATTACCTGAACAAACACCTTGCACTTGAAATTCATAACTAGTGCATGCGTTTAAAGGCAGTAAATCATAAGTTGTATTAATCAATCCTGAAATTGTTTTCCATGGAACCGAAATACTTTCTCTCCATTGCAAATTGTAGCTGTTTGCTCCTGTTGAAGCCCATGATAATGTAGCAGATGTGTTGGTAATACCAGTAGTTGATAATCCTGAAGGAGTTTGGCAAGTAATTCCTGAAACTACCACTACCGTATAGTCTTCAACCTCACCATCAAATGATGCATTGCATGGTGTTGGCATTATTGAATATTGAGTGGAAACTCTCATCCTAGTTGATCCTATTGCTGCACCTGCAGGTACTAACACAGTTAAAGGAGACAAACTGGAAATACCGTCAATAACATTTGTTGCACTTCCTAAATTGTACTCTTCGGATGAAGTGCTGAATATTCCATCTTGATTCCAGTCAATCCATGCTTTAGCAAAGTTTGTATAATTACCACCTGTGCTTATTCTCACGATTAATGAATAAGTATTTCCTTGCAATACAGTTGTTGATTGAGTTGCAGTATAATCAGTATATCCAGCAGTAGTTGCTGAAGTTGTGTTGTTGATTGTGTTAAAACTAACATTAGTTAAGCCATCAATTGTTTGCCCTATTGAGTTGCAATAGGAAAGACTAGCGATAAAAGTGGCAGAAGCTGAATACGCAGAGGTATCAATACTACAAATGGTTCGTGCTTGCCATTCGTAAGTGCTACCTAGAGTTAATCCACTAATGCTTAATGAATTTGTTGCAGTTGATGTGTTATTCCAATTTACACTACTAGTTTGGCGATAACGAACGGCATAACTAACTGAATTTGCAACTGAAAGCCAGTTTAAAGTAGCAGAAGTGGGTGTTATATTGTTAGTATACAATCCTGAAGGTATTCCACATGCTGTACTTCCACAAATGGGGAGGCAAGCTCCATTATTTATATTGTTCACTATTACTGTTTGTGGCTGTGAACCAAAACCTAAGGTGAAATTAATTCCAACACTCGTCAAATGACAGTAGCTCATTATAGTGCCACCTCCGGCAGGTATAGGTGCGCCACTGCAACTACCTTCATATCCATACCCTGCAGAAGGCCCACATCCATCAATTGCTGTACTGTTCCCATTCCATACACAAGCATGTGTATGGCGCGAACCTAATAGGTGACCCTGCTCGTGAGTGGCTACTTCCACACTCCAAGAATAAACAGGCACAGTATTGTAGGAAGACTGAATGCCACTATAGCACATACTGTTTTGAATATTTGAATTACATAAACCTGAGAATCCGGCTGCAATTCCACCGCCACCAGCATATCCAAGCAAATTAGCAAGATCACCATTGAAAGAAGTTCGGTTGTTTTTAAACTGAGTAAGAAGTCCGGATGTTGTTGTACTTGTATATGGACTTGCAATATTCCAAACAAAGATTTGTGAAAGTGTCACAGAAATACCATCGTTAGAATAAATGGTTGCTGATTGATTAAATAAGCCAGTAGCATAATTGGTAACATTAACTACACTGCCTTTACCTTGAAAAACATCATAATTTGTTTCCCAGTACAGTCTTACACATTTGATAGTTTGTGTTGAGTTGCTTCCATTTCTCAGCTGATCATTCGTATAGCTTCTTCCATCATCGGCAGTGTAACATTGTGTTGATGGCGAGGCTTGCAAATCGGTTTCAGCATAAAAAATATGACGACTGTTATCATCATCTTCCAGCTTACCAATAACATAGTTTCGGCTATTATAAGAAACAAACCCCATCACCTCGTCATTGAAAATACTGATCGCTGCTATTGCATTGGTTTGACCTTTTACAACTCCGCGATAATGCACTCCATCATGATATTCAAAAGCTTGATTATTACTAGCCGTGACTACCGAAAAATCATCTGAAAAAATATTTACTTTAAATAATTCTAAAGTTATAACACCTTGAAACATCGGAATTGCAATTTCAATAGTGTTTGGCTGTGATGCTAATATGGAAGCAAGAGTGGCCTTATTTAGATTCAATACTGTTGCATTGCGAACTGTTGATTGCATTTGTATAGCACGTTGCAATGTTTGATTGTCAATCGAAAAGATAGACTGTTTTTCGAATTGAACTGATTCAGAATGTAAGTTCTGGATTTGGGCTTCAATCGGCTTAATTCTACTGCCAGACTGAGCAAATACATTTACAGTTATGAATGCAAATAAAATTAGTGAATACAGTTTTTTCATAGTAGATGTTTTAGTGTTTTAATTTAGAAAATGTAAAGAAAGTTTACTATTTAAATAAGTCGACAATGTCATACTTTCTAATGAATTTATGAGAATGAACCTAAATTCATTGAACACTCAATATATTTAATCTCAGAGAATACTTAACGAAGGTAAGGTATTTTTACAACGGTTGCTAAAGATTAATAGCTAATTTAAACTAAAGTTCATGTGATTGCTAAAAGATAGTTGTTTTAATACTCTCTGCTCATTCAAACGAACAAACTTGTTGCTAAAATAAATCCTATACTTGTTGGTGTAAAACATGTTAAAGAATGAAAAGAATGAAAAACAAAATTTTACAACTTTGGAGTGGCCCTCGAAACATTTCCACTGCTTTTATGTATTCGTTTGCACAGCGTAATGACACAACTGTATTGGATGAACCTTTATATGCTCATTATTTGAAAGTAACAGGTGCAGATCATCCCGGACGCAATGACGTGTTAAAGAGTCAGGAACAGGATGGAAACAAAGTGATACTGGAAATTAACACAGGTTCATTTAACAAAAGTATTTTGTTTTGCAAGCAAATGACTCATCACCTTATTAATATTGATTTAGGCCTGCTTTCGAATTCATTTAATCTATTATTAATCAGAAACCCAAAACAGGTTTTGCATTCATATGCTAAAGTGATTGATCACCCGCAACTAAGTGATATTGGAATTCAACAAAATTTTGATTTGTATCATTATCTGATTAAAAATAATTTTCATTGTGTTGTTATTGATTCTAATGAGCTGTTAAAAAATCCAGAAAAATTACTTCGCACCATTTGTGATGAGGTAGCAATAATTTTTGATCCTGAAATGTTAAGTTGGAATGCGGGTGCAAAAAAAGAAGATGGAGTTTGGGCAAAATACTGGTATGAAAATGTACATAAATCCACCGGCTTCGAGCCATTTAAAGAGCGAGAAACAATACTGATCCCTCAATTGGAAAGTGTATACCTTGAGTCAAAACCTTATTACGATTTCCTATATTTAAAGTCACTAAAAGCATAATCAATGTTGCAATCATTCAATCCAAAAAACGAAAATATTTTTGTTAGTATTAACGGCAAACTTTACTCGCGCAGTGAGGCAAAAGTTTCAGTATTTGACAGCTCGGTGCAAGGTGGTGATGCTGTTTGGGAAGGGCTGCGTATATACAATGGCCGAATTTTTTGTTTAGATGAACATATCAATCGACTTACCGAATCAGCTCATGCAATGGCCTTTATGAATGTGCCTGAAAGAACCACAATTAAAAATGTCATTTTCGAAACACTAAAAGCAAATGGCATGAGAGATGAGTCGCATATTCGATTAACACTCACAAGAGGCGAAAAAATAACAAGCGGAATGGATCCACGGCTAAATACAAATGGCTGCACATTGATCGTTTTAGCCGAATGGAAAAAACCAGTTTATGGTTCAAGTAGTATTCGTTTGATTACAAGTGCAACCAGAAGAAATTCACCTATGAACATCGATTCAAAAATTCATCATAACAATCTTATCAATAACATTCTGGCTAAAATTGAAGCCAACGTTGCCGGAGCTGATGATGCATTGATGCTTGACAATTATGGTTTTGTTGCAGAAACCAATTCATGTAACATATTTTGTTGCAAAAACGGCACACTTTATACACCAAATGCTGATGCATGCCTCCCGGGAATTACCAGAAAAAAAGTTATTGAAATTGCACTTTCAAATACTATTTCATTGAAGGAAAAGAATATTTCATTAACGGAGATTTATAATGCCGATGAAGTATTTACAACAGGAACCATGGGCGAGTTGGTGCTGGTTAATGAAGTTGACGGAAGATTGATCATTAATAGATCCGGTCAAAAACTATTTGAAACAATTTTAATGGCGTTCAAAAAACTTACTGCAACAGAAGGAGAAAAACTGCCCTTTTAAGTGTTGCCTTTTCGGGTATCAATTATTTAAACCGATGTGTAGATAATGAAGTAGATTTACTTTTCTTGCATTTAATATTTTACAAACTTTGAATTAATACCAGTGCTCGTTTGGAAAATGTAAAGTCCATTTCTTAATTCCTGAATGTCTAACAATTCGTTGGACTGATAAATGCCCTGTTTTACACTCTTCCCATAGGTGTCAAAAACTTGATAAGTAGTTGGCACGTTAATATTACTAATTGCTAAAAACTCCTTAGCTGGATTAGGAAATAGTCTTGGTATCGAAGCAGCATCCGTTTCAGAAATGCTGGTTACACCATATTTTATTTTAGCGTAATTGTAATTATTGCATTCTATCTCAATGGTATTATCATTTGGCAATTGGCCAATTGTTAGGGTATCGTTTTGTGTTTGATATAAGTACAAATGGGCTGTGTTTGTGGTATCAATAGCCATGAAAATCAATTGATCAGAATATTGATCGTAGGTGCGACTTGCAAAATAATATCCGAAAATATCTACTAATGATCTAAGTGGTGTAACGGTTGCAGTTAATGGATCCACACTTCCTATGCTAAGTGATGGTGTGCCGATTGGGTTGAATGTTGGATAAAGCATATAAACCATATCGTAATTATTACTGTATTCAAGACCCATATTTCCAGTAATCGATATTCCATTCAAAGGGGTAACATTATAAGTAAAAGTTGGAGCATTAACAGGTACTGAAACTAAACTTTTTCCTGCGGCATCAACAACTATAAAATAATAGACATGATTATTAGAATCGAAACAAGTAGCATCCGGAAAAAATGATGTGTTTGGACCAAAATTAAAATACCCGATATTGAAGTTAGTTTGGGTTGCAGGATCATATTGGTTTAGGTACACATTATTGTTTATATCCCCAACATAGGTATAAATAAAACCGGTGCTCATATCAATATCGGCACCACCATTATAAAAGCTCCCCACCGAGGCATAATTGGTTGAATCGTTATTGGTATTGTGTTCTAAAATAACAGGATCATTGGTCACATTCTCTACACCTCTTATATAAAATTTCCCGGTATAAGAATCAAATACAGAAGTTCCGACTAATACCCCACTTAAATTAACCGGCTGACTGAAAGAAAAAGTGCTGCTATCAGAATTCCACCTAACAATGTTCATACCTGAACTTGTATTATTTATTCCAATAATCTCAACGCCTTGTGCACTAACCTGAGAAAAAAAAGTTGCAAATAAAATTGCAACAAATAGTGTTTTCCTGTTGTCCATAACTCTTGTTTTTAAATGAAACAATTAGACTTATTAATTGTTTTGACTTACGTGAATGTTACAAAATTATTACAGAATTAATTTGGATTACCAGGCTCCCATTCAAAAATAGCAAACATTCGATTTAACCAGCATAAAAAAAGCCGGAAAATATTTCCGGCTTCATTTTCTGATATATTTAAAGTGTTTGAATTATTTCTGCACCGGCTCCATCATCTTAAAAAACTGATCTAACTTAGGAAGAATAATGATTTCGGTTCTGCGATTGGCACTCTTGCCGGCAGGCGTATCATTCCCAGCCTTATTCACATATTCCGATCTTCCGCCAGCTGTCATACGCTCGGGGGCAACTTTAAATTTATTTTGCAACATTCTAACTACTTCAGTTGCACGCTTAGCGCTCAAATCCCAGTTATCTTCAATGCAAGCAGTGGCAATGGGTACATTATCTGTATGCCCTTCAATTAAAAGATCAAGTTCTTTATGGTCATTGGCAACACTGGCAATTTTACCCAATACGCTTTCAGCTTTTGCATTAATTTTATAGCTACCCGATTTAAAAAGCATTTTATCTGAAAGAGAAATATAAACAACGCCCTTCTTAACTTCCACATTCACATCCTGATCATCTACATCTGCAAGGGAACGCTTTAGGTTCATTACAAGAGCAAGATTCAACGAATCTTTCTGACGAAGAGAAGAATTTAAATCAAAAATCTGTTGATTCTGGCTGTTTATGGCTTCCAAAGATTTCTTAATGTTTTCTGATTCTGTTTTGCTGATCACAGAAAGATCAGCCATACGATCCAATAAATTAGTATTCGTTTTTTTAAGGTGATCAATCTCACCCTGCAAACTCTCATTTCTGCCCTTGGCATTAGCTAATTCAGCTGTTAATGTTGCCAGATTTTCGCCACAAGCATTTGCCCGTGCACTTTCAGCCGTTTTACTGCTTTCTAACTGTTTGTATTTTTTTCGAGTTACGCATGATGACAGCATACCAATAACCAATAAAGGCAAAATAATTTTTTTCATTTTCAACATATTAATTCCGTCACAAAAATAGCTTCAACCAGTATTGAAAGTAGTTAACAAATAGAAATTTACACATGATTTATCAACGAAAACAAAAATCGGATTTAATTAAAATACGGATTTAATTGAATTCGGAATCAATAGTTGACGTTATCTAAACCATTCAGAGCCTTAAAGTCCCTTTCACCGCGCATATTTTTATGCTTAATTTGTAGTGTGCAAAAGCTAACAGTAACTGTCATCACAAAAAACGAGGAGCGAAACATTGCCAGATGTTTGCAAAGCATTAAAGAAATAGCCGATGAAATTGTTGTAGTTGATTCAGGTTCAACTGATAAAACAGAAAATATTTGCAAAGAACACAATGCGAAATTTTTCTTTAAACTATGGGAAGGTTATTCAGTAGCCAGAAATCATGCAGCAAGTTTGGCAACCAATAACTGGATATTGTCATTGGATGCTGACGAAGCCATATCAGACAAATTAAAGGAGTCCATTATTCAACTAAAAAAAACCGATAAAATGGAAACCGGTTCGTTAAAACGGCTCACTAATTATTGTGGGCATTGGATTCGTCATTGTGGTTGGTATCCTGACCTAAAGATTCGGTTGTATGATAAAAGTATTTTCAAATGGGAGGGTATAATACATGAAGAAATAATTCCAAAACCTAAAAAGTCCATTTTGCTAAAAGGCGATTTACTGCATTATAGTTATTACACCATCTCAGAACATATTCAGCAAGCAGATCGATTTACAACCATAACCGCTCAGGTTGCTTTCGAGAAGGGAAAATCAAGCAATATTTTTAAAATTCTTTTTAGTCCGATTTTAAAATTTATTAAAAGTTACCTGCTTCAACTTGGTTTTTTAGATGGCATTCACGGTTTTATTGTTTGCAGAATTTCTGCCAACGCAACTTTTTATAAATACTTGAAATTGTGGAAGCTGCAACGCAAAAAATGAAACGCATAATTATTAGCCGTACAGATGCCATTGGTGATGTAATACTTACCATTCCATTGTGCGGAATAATCAAACAACATTTTCCAAACTCAAAAATTATTTTTTTTGGAAGAACCTATACACACCCGGTTATTGACCTTTGCTCACAAGTAGATATATTTCTCAATTATGATGAGTTTGAGAAACTGAACGCTATTGATCAGGCTGAATTTTTGTTTGCACAACAGGCTGATGTTATACTGCATGTATATCCCCGCAGAACCATTGCACAAGCGGCCAGACGTGCACAAATCCCTTTAAGAATTGGCACTTCGCATCGTTTGTATCATTTGTTTTCCTGTAACAAACTCATTCATTTCAGCAGAAAAAAGTCAACCTTACACGAAGCTCAGCTCAACATAAAATTACTTAAAGGTGTCGGATTAAAACTGCAGCCATCAATTGCTGAATTGATAAATAATTACGGATTAAAGAACCCTTCGCTCCCACCTGAAAGATTTAATTCTACATTATCTACCGATAACTTTAAACTAATTCTTCATCCAAAATCGCATGGCAGTGCACGAGAATGGGGTTTGCATAACTATCGTGCACTAATCGATTTGTTGCTGCCTTACCCGATCAAAATATTTATTACAGGATCAGAAAAAGAAAAAGAACTACTGAAAGATTGGACCACATCGTTACCAAATAATGTAATTGATCTTACAGGCACCATGAACCTTTCTGAATTGATCAGTTTTATTAACGCTTGCGATGGAATTGTTGCAGCAAGCACAGGACCTCTGCATATTGCCGCTGCTTTAGGAAAACACACAATTGGCATTTACCCGCCCATAAAACCGATGGATCCTACCCGTTGGGCGCCATTAGGAAATAAGGCCACTTATCTTTGTGAAGAGAACGCATGCAACAAGTGTAAAAGTCAACCTTCACAATGCAGTTGCATTCGCAATATTTTGCCTGCCCTTGCAGCAAAACGTATTTTGAGTTGGATGAAAAGATGAAAGGCCATTCTGATCATGTAAAAAGTATCGTCAGCAATTTACCTGACAAGCCCGGTGTATATCAATACTACGGAGCTGAAGGCGATTTGATTTATATCGGCAAAGCCAAAAGTTTAAAGAAAAGAGTAACCAGTTATTTCAACAAACAATTGTACGATAGTAGTCGCGTTGCGCGCATGGTGCGCCAAATTGCTGATATCAAAGTAATAATTGTTGACAGTGAAATGGATGCGCTGTTGCTGGAGAATAATTTAATCAAGAAGCATCAGCCCAAATACAATGTGCTTCTAAAAGACGATAAAACATATCCGTGGATAGTAATTAAGAACGAACAATTCCCGAGAGTGTTTTACACAAGAAAATTTATTAAGGATGGCTCCACTTATTTCGGCCCGTTTCCTTCTGTCACCACCATTCACACTTTGCTCGATCTCATTGGTCAGTTGTTTAAGTTGCGCACTTGTTCTCTTGCACTCACACCGGAAAATATTGCTAAGAAAAAATTTAAGATTTGCCTCGAATATCATATTGGAAATTGTAAAGGACCTTGTGAAGGATTACAAACCAAAGAAGATTATGATTCATCTATTTCAGATATTAAAGAGATATTAAAAGGGAATATTAATTCAGTGATTCAGCATTTGGAAAACCTTATGAAAGATCATGCATCAAAATATGAATACGAAGATGCACAGTTGTTGAAAAATAAAATTGAATTGCTCGAACGTTACAAAGGGAAATCCGTTATTGTAAGTTCAAGCATTCATAATGTGGATGTTTTTAGTTTGGTGGACGAAGAGGCTGGTGTGTTTGTCAATTACATGAAAGTGATGAACGGTGCAATCATTCAATCCATCACGGTAGAAATGAAACGTAAGTTGGAAGAAACGCAAGGAGAGCTTTTATCACTTGCCATTGCTGAGTTGCGTGAGCGATATCACAGTCAATCTTTAGAAATAATTGCACCTGTTGCTCCCGATGTAGAAATGCCGGGCATTGAAATTACGATTCCTAAAATTGGTGACAAAAAAAAGTTGCTTGATTTATCAGAGAAAAATGCTCGTTATTACATGAAAGATAAATTAGAGCAGCAAGACAAATTAAATCCCGAACATCGAATAGAAAGATTAATGTTGCAAATGCAAAAAGATTTGCGATTACCAAACAAGCCCTATCATATTGAATGTTTTGACAACTCCAATTTTCAGGGAGATTATGCGGTTGCAGCGATGAGTGTTTTTAAAAACGGGCGACCTAGCAAAAACGATTACCGCCATTTTAATATCAAAACTGTTGAAGGGCCGGATGATTTTGCTAGTATGGAAGAAGTGATTTACCGCAGGTATAAAAGACTAACTGAAGAGCAACAACCGCTTCCGCAACTGATAGTAATAGATGGCGGTAAAGGACAACTGAGTGCTGCAATAACAAGTTTGGAAAAACTAAATCTTCGTGGTCAAATAAGTGTAATCGGTATCGCAAAGAAGTTGGAAGAAATATATTATCCCGGTGATTCATTGCCCATGTATTTGGATAAAAAAGGTGAAACATTAAGAGTCATTCAGCAAATGCGCGATGAAGTGCATCGCTTTGGGATTACGCATCATCGAAATAAACGAAGCAAGGGTGTTATCAAAACTGAATTGTCAGAAATAAAAGGAATTGGAGATGCAACTGCTCAATTGTTGTTGCGGCATTTTCGTTCCGTGAAAAAAATTCGCGAAGCAACATACCAAGAAATTGAGGATATTATAGGAAAGGCGAAAGCTACAATTGTGAAAGATTATTTTGAAGGGAAGGTAAAAGAATAAAACAGGTGTCGTCATTGCGAGCCTTCTTCAGGCGAAGCAATCTTTTAATTGTCTGAGATTGCTTGGTTCCTCCCAATGACGCATCATTTCCAGCTTATTTTCAAACTATCTAACTCTTCTACAGTTACACTTGGCGGCATAATGTGATGTTCAACTTTATACTTAATAAATAAGCCAGCCTTTTTTGCATCAGCAATAGAAGCAAAACCCTTATTACCTGGCACAGCAGGGATATGCGGTTGATGCACATACATCTTTCCATCCATTAAAATATTGTAACCAAAACCTTTCAATGCTGCATCAGCAGTTGTATCATTACTAAATATTTGAACGCTTACGTTTTGAGATTTGATATTTTCAGTCAATTGCGCTTGTTCAATTGCATTTGGAGTTTCTGTTTTACTGTTAATTACAGAATCAATGGTTGCAGTTGCAGGCTGTTCAACTTTTGTTGTATGAGAATTTAACTCGGCAACTTTATTTTCCGGAGGAGGCTGATGACAGGAATAGATAAATAATAAAGTCAGAATGAAATTAATGTTTAATAACAGTTTGCTTGTAGAGATGCTTCGTGCCTCAGCATGACAATACAGCGATGAAATTACTCGTTTCAATTTGTCATG
>JANNXV010000137.1:0-10318 GCA_031409815.1 Bacteroidota bacterium | reverse complement strand
ATATTGGCACTTCTGTTACCACGTGTTTTGTAATTGTTGGTGCTGTGTGTTTCCCATACTGTGATAATTTTGAATCAGGAAATCCAGCCTGGACTCCAACACAAACCGGAACTTCGGCATGGCAGGTTGGTACACCGGGCTTTGGATTAACCAACTCAGCACACTCGTTCCCAAATGCTTGGGATATTGATCGTGCCACCGGATATGCAAATAATGCTACTTGTAATTTAACTTCGACTTCATTTGATTTTACTTGTAATGGTGGTGTTTATAATGCTTTCCTTGATTTCTGGTTGAATTACAATACTGATTTTAATGATGGCGCTTCCATACAATACAGTAATGATAACGGAACTACGTGGATCACTATTCCCACAAATGCATCAGCTACCAATTGGTATGACGGACAAAATCAGGAAGGTGATGCATGGTCAGGCGTTTCAAACGGATGGAAAAATAGTACTTATCAATTAGCCACTTTAGGTGCCGGTGTTGGCGGTCAACCAAGTGTACTTTTCCGTTTCCGTTTCCGCTCAGATGCAAGCAGCACATTCGATGGACTTTCAATGGATGATTTCTGTGTAAAAATTCCACCACCGAATGATGTTGGAGCCGATTCAATTTTAAAACCATTAGGTGCTCAGCCATCAAACACCACTGTACCAATTGTAATTCAAGTTTGCAATTACGGAAGCCTTCCGCAAACTTCGTTTCCGGTAACTTATTTAATTTCTCCAAGTGGTATATCAAATACCGTTACCTGGACAGGTAACTTATTGGGCGGACAGTGTGCAAGTTTCCAATTACCTGACAGTGTTACAATAATTAATGGTGTTCAAAGTATTTGTGCATGGGCTACATTGCCAGATCCATTTCCTGAAAACGATACTACCTGCTCTAGTTTCTTTGGAGTAGCTACTGTAGATGCTCAAACTTATTGCGATGATTTTGAAGGCAGTATTTTATGGAGTAACGAACTTCAACCAAGCGGTGATCCCGGAACTATTTGGGAATTAGGTACACCTGCTTTCGGTCAAACAAATAGTGCAAATTCAGGTACCAATGCCTGGGATATTAACCTCACTACCGGTTATACTGCAAATGCATTTACTTATTTAGTATCACCATTCTTTGACTTTTCTACCACTGCAGGTGCAACACTTAGCTTCTGGCAAAACCGCAACACACTTACTTTCTCTGATGACGGAGCATGGCTCGAATATTCAGCCAATGGTGGAGTTACCTGGGATACCCTTGGTACTGTTGGTGATGCAAATGCAACCAATTGGTACACCAGCACCTGGTTTAGCAATCGCGAAGCATGGGACGGTAGTTCATTTGGATGGATAAATTCTACCTATCTACTTACCGGTGCTCCCGGAATAAATTTCAATCCAAATCTGGTACAATTCCGTTTTGGTTTTACCTCAAGTGGTTTTGGATTATCTGATGGTATTTCCATTGACGACTTCTGCATTTTATTACCTCCACCGGATGATATTGGTATCTCTGCAATTATTACACCTGGTTTAGTGGGGGTTGAAAACGATACCTTAGCTATTACCGTTGCACTGGAAAACTTTGGTTCTAACACACAAACTTCGGTTCAAATATGGCTGACCGGTGGAAACATTTATCCGGCTAACAATAGTCCTTATACCTGGACAGGTTCAATTGTTACAGGTGATACTATTCATTTTACATTACCTGATAGTATTATTATAGCAGGTGGTTTGGGCTTAAATAATATTTGTGCTTATACGGCTTTCCCTGGCGACACAGTGCCAAGTAATGATACTTCTTGTGTTAATATATTTGGGGTAGCAACCGTAAACTTATCCTACTGCGATAATTTTGATAGTGGAGTAATACTTTGGTCTAACTTATTAGATGCTACAGGCGATCCGGGAACAAATTGGGAGTTAGGAACACCGGGATTTGGTCAAACAAATACACCCTTCTCACCTCCTACTGCATGGGATATTAACCTAAACAATACTTATACAAATAATGCATTTAGTTATATGAACTCACCATTTTTTGATTTCAGCAGTGTTGATAGTGTGCGTCTTTCCTTTATGCAAAACTGGAATACCGAAACCAACTGGGATGGAACACGCCTAGAGTATAGTATTGATGGCGGTGCTAGTTGGACTAAACTTGGAACGGTAGGTTCTCCCGGTTCCGTTAATTGGTATACCAATGTTATCAATTCATCGAATGATGACGCTTGGGCCGGATCTAGTGCAAATATTACTGGTAATGCCAATGGCTGGGTAAAATGTCAATACGAATTAATTAATGAGCCGAACTTAAATAATCAAGCAAGTTTGGTACAATTCCGTTTTGTATTTACCTCTGATGCATCTGTACTAGTTGATGGTGTTTCAATCGATAATTTTTCGTTGAAAATTCCATGTCCGGTTGACGCAGCAATTGCAGCTATTGTTCAACCAAACACCAACTTGCCAGCAGGTAGTGTTTCTCCTTTTCAGGTATCGTTACTTAATGAAGGAACAACACCTTTAGATTCTGCATTGATTACTTACATATTAACCCCTCCGGGCACGCCCACCGTATTCCAATGGAGCGGCCCTGCGTTGGCACCGGGTGCAAGTACTACTGTAACCTTACCCGGTTTCACAGTACCATCAGGTGCTTATTGCATAAGCACATTTGTGAATGCAAACAACGACTGCGCAGCTTGCAACGATTCAGCATTTGGTTGTTTTGTGGGTATACCTACGCTGCCAATTACTTATTGTGACGATTTCGAAAGTGGTAACGTTGGCTGGAGCACCGGGTTTATTGCAAACGCAAACCAAGGTACAGTGTGGCAATTTGGAACACCTGCTTTTGGTGTAACAACAGGTGCGCACTCAGGCACTACAGCATGGGATGTTAACTTAAATTCAACTTATGGAAATCAGGCAGGTACTTATTTGTATTCTCCTTTCTTCGATATGGATTCTGCTGTAAATTGTTTGTTGAGTTTCTGGCAGAATTATAAAACCGATAATGGCGCTGATGGTGTAAGTCTTGAATACTCATCAAACAATGGAGTTTCATGGGGATTGTTAGGAACATTCAACGATACATTCTCTATTAACTGGTACAATACTGCTGGTATTGGTCCAAACTTCTTAGCTGGCTGGACAGGAAATAGTAATGGTTGGAAAAAATCAACTTATTATCTAAACAATGTAATTGACTTAAATAACGTTCCTGATAAAGTTCAGTTCCGTTTCTTGTTCACTTCCGATTTCTTTGGTAATAATGACGGTTACTCGATTGACGATTTCTGCTTGATTCAACCTCCACCAGACGATTTAGGTATAAGTGTCATACAGTCGCCAGGTGGAAGTGCACCTGCCGGAGTTAGCGTAAGCCCAATTGTGACTTTACAAAACTATGGTACCAACGCACAGGTTTCTGCTACCATCACTTACTCGGTAAATGGTGTGGTTCAAACTCCATCATTTAACTGGACAGGATTAATAACTCCGGGTCAAAATGTTCCGGGTATTACGTTAGCTCCATTTATTATTCCATCTGGTAATTGTACACTTTGTGTTTATACACAATGGAATGGAGATCAAAATCATGCTAATGATACCACTTGTATTATCGTAGTTGGCGTACCAACCATAACTGTTAATTACTTAACGCCTTATTTAGATAATTTCGATAGTACCAGCACTGTATGGACAGCTACACTTGATCCAAATGGTGATCCGGGTTCGATATGGGAATGGGGAGCACCCAATTTTGGTAGCACTAATACTGCACACTCATCGCCAAATGCCTGGGATATTAATTTAAATTCGGCTTACACTGGTAATGCATTTGCTTACCTCTATTCTCCCTTCTTCGATTTTAGTAATGCTGACGATGCAATTGTTCGTTTCTGGCATAACTATAATACCGAAACTAATTGGGATGGAACCCGACTTGAGTATTCGTTTGATGATATTGCATGGAATATATTAGGAACAGGAAGTAATATCAATCCTGACATATGTGGTGTTAACTGGTATACTGACGATGTAATATTTTCTTCAGGAGTTAATGCTTGGGAAGGCAACACCTTTACCTGGGTTCAATCAGAATATGATTTGGCCTGCAGCGTACCTAATATTAATAGTCAACTATTAGTTCGTTTCCGTTTCGTATTTACGAGCGATGCAACTGCTAATGTTGATGGTTATTCAATTGATGATTTTGAGATTGAGGTACCAATACCGGTAGACATTACTCCTGTAAATGCTAACGTGGCACAGAACCTTATCAACACGCTTATCTTTAGTGGTCAAACGGTAAACTTTGGCGGGTTTATTAAAAACAAAGGAACTACCTTGGTTACTCAGGCAACTGCCAGTTTATATGAAGGTGGAACTAATTTAATATCTACTGATATATTCACCTTTACGGCTCCGGGTATTGCCAAGAAAGATTCCGTTTATAAAAACTTTAGTGGTACTTGGGTGGCAACACCGGGCGTGCATGAGTTCTGTGTGGTAACTTCATTACCAAATGGAGTGCAGGATTTAAACATTGCTAACGACACCACTTGTTTCACTATCGTGGTGTTTGATTCAGTGGCAACATTTCCTTATTGCAACAACTTCGAAAGCGGACCGCAATGGGTTGCATTAAACAGCGAGAACTATGCTTACGACCCACAATCATGGCAATTAGGTTTACCTGCTCAGACATCGTTAAACGGAACCCATAGCGGCAACAATGCATGGACCTTAAAATTAGATGCTAATTATATTGATGGAGATGAGTCGTCATTGTTCTCACCAAGGTTTACTATATCAGCTAACAAGTGTTATAAATTAACCTTCTTCCATCAATTTATTATGGAGCGTTTTTCTGATGGTGGAGCCGTTGAAATGTCAACTGATAACGGAGCTACTTGGAGTACTATTGATTTCAACTTAACACCAAACGCAAGTTTGTTTAATTATGCATACACCTCTGCCCTATCTAATACCACCTTAACAAAAGGATGGACAGGATCAAGTTTTGCTACAAACCCAGGTTGGTTATATTCAGAAAAAATATTGCGTCCAAACATAAACGGAACCATGATTATCCGTTGGAAATTTGCTGCTGATTTAGATAGCACACAAGAAGGCTGGAGCATTGATGATGTATGTTTAGCTGATTTAGGTTTCTGCTCACCTATCGGTATTGATGAGTTAGCAAATGCTAGTTTCCAATTGGCGCAGAATCGTCCGAATCCATTTGGCAGAACTACAACCTTTGACTTTACATTACCACAAAATGGTTTTGCAAAACTGTTTATCACAGATATCACAGGTCAAATAGTTGCAATTCCGCTACAGGATCAAATGCAATCGGGTGTTTACTCCATAAATTTTGATGCAAGCACACTTGCAGCCGGAATTTATTATTACACACTTGAATATAACGATCAGCGTATCACCAGAAAAATGGTGATTACCAAATAGGTTTAATCATTAACAAAAAAAAGGTGCTGGAAACAGCACCTTTTTTTTTGTTTACTATGGATAGGAAATCTACTCTTTCTCTTCAGCTATTGCTTGTAACAAAGGAATTTTTTCACCGGCTTTAAAAGCTACCACATAAGCACCTTTGAAGCCTGCCTTACGAATAATCTTGGCTAGCTCGCGTGCTTCTTTTACATTGTTGATGTGACCGATAAAATAGCGGTTCCACTTTGCATCCTTCTGACCATAAAATTGTTCTTTGGTTTTTTTAGCAAGATGTTGTTCCGTTTCTTCGGCTGTTTGTTTCTTAAATGCACCTATCTGCACACGATACTCAAGTCCTGTAGAAGTTGTGTTTCCTGATACATTACTCTTATTTATAGCATTATTTAAAGCAACCTTTTCACTTTCGGATAAGTTCTTATTTGGATCTTTTATATCAGCCATTGTAATACCACCCGATTTATCATCGTCATCAGCTGCAGCAACCGAATTTCCTAAATCCATTTTATCTTTCTCCTTAACATTTATAATTGCAAGATCTTCGGTGCCCTCTACATTACGACTCAAGTAAATCTCCTGTAGATAATACGTTTCGCCAAACTCTGAAAAAGAAGCATCTTGTTTGCCGGGTTTAAAGCCGGTGGCTGCAACAGTAAACGTATAAGTTCCAGGACCCGGCAACATAACATTGTATTCACCGGTTTTCAAATCAGTATTAACTTCTGCAACCACAGAGTCGATTCCTGTGCGAGTAATAATAATACGTGCCTCTTTTAAATCAGGCTGACCTATACACACCAGCTTTCCTTTAAGCTCGATGGGTATTTGCTTGCCGTCATAGCCAACCTTACATACCATTAAATTATTTAAATCACAATCGCGTGTAGAAGCAAAATAGGCTACTTTGTCGTCAATAGAAGGCAGATAACAATAATCGTCAAATGGTGATGAGTAAGGGGAAGCCATGTTTTCGGCTGGCGACCATGAGTTTTCTGCCATGCTATAAACCGACTTAAACAAATCAAAACCACCGGTACTTTGATGCCCTTTTGAACTAAAAAACAACATTCGACCATCTGCAGAACAAGTAGGATTCATTTCATCTGCTTTGGTATTTACATTAGGTCCTAATGCCATTGGCATAGCCCATCTACCGTCTGCTTGTTTCTCTACCCTAAAAATATCACGACTGGATGTTTCCTTATTATAGGCAGAGTAAAACATTACACTATTATTGGCTGCCAAAAAAACTGTTGGATTGGCTTCATCCATATTTTTGGTTTTATACTCATCAGGCATAGCAAGCATTTTTCCACAATTGCTACTAAACACATATTTACTGAAGAAATCAGCTGTTGGTGTTTCCGTTTTTTCCATTATGATAGAGTCTCTGCTGCGATCAAGAATACGCTTAGCATTATAACACCATTCTAAAGGTTCGTCAGAGTTCCATTTCAAACGCTTTTTGGGCTTGATGATTAAATTGAATTCAGTGAGCGCTCGAGCTCCCTCATCAAACAAGTAGTTTAGATGGTAGGCTTTACCCAAGTAGTAATAGATCTCATCAGGAGTTTTGGGCCTTTGTATGGCAGTTTCGAGATACTGAACCGCTTTGGTTTTGTCCTTATGAGTAATTAACAAGCACACACCATAATAATAGTTGTACTTATAATTATTGGCGTGATTACTCACAAGTTGTGCAAACAGTGGAGTCGCCTTTTCATAATTCTTAGCTAAAAAATACTTTTCAGCCATCTTAGCGCGTCCATGATCACCGTTTCCAATACGAAGTGGTTTTGCAACAGCACTCACTATTGAGAGTGATAAAACACAAATTGATAAACTAATGTTAATTTTTATTTTCATAATTCAATGCCTTTAATCAGCGCTAATTTCTACGCTGACAAGCATTGCACTGTTGCAGTTGATTTAGGAATAAATGATCAAAACCGGTACAAAAAATGAAAAACCTTACAAAATGAAAGTTGGAGCGAAAAAATCAAGTTGCTTTCTTTTTAAAAAACATCACCTTACTCTCCTCACCTCTTAAAAGGCGTTCAATATTTTTTTGATGCGTAATTAATACCAGCACCGCAACAAACATGGAAAATACATTTAAGCTAGGAATTGTTTCATTGAATCTAAACATAATGATGATTGGAAAAATAATTGCTGCCATCATTGAACTAAGTGAAACATAACGGGTTAAAAAGAAAGTAATAGCAAACACTCCTCCACAAACCAAAGCAGCCGGAGGATGCACTCCGCTTAATATCCCCAGCAAAGTTGCCACTCCCTTACCTCCTCTAAAACCAACATAAATCGGAAAAATATGACCCAATAAGGCAGCTACTCCCAATGTTAATTTGAAATTAACAAACTGCTGAGTGCCGGGCATATAGTTTCCGATTATTGTAGCAAGCTGAACGGCCACATAGCCTTTTAAAACATCAATGATCAATACAGGAATGCCGGCTTTGGTGCCCAAAACACGAAACGTGTTTGTTGCTCCGGCATTACCACTACCATATTCGCGTACATCAATTCCATAAAAAATTTTACCAATCCAAACAGCAGAAGGAATAGAACCCAACAGGTATGCAGCAATAAGCGCAATAATATTAACAGGGTTAATCATTCAGCGGTAAAAATAATCAGATTATTTAATCAGATAAAAGATACATAAAGGCAAGTTAACATAGTACTTATGTTGTTGCAAAAAACAAATTGCCCCAATAAATGTAGTTAATAGAAATAAAATCCCATCTCTATTAATTCACTCCATGCATCATTTTAATTAATCGCTTATAAATAAGAACCAACACCAATGCTCCAGCTCCACTTAAAACAATAAACACACAGAAGAATATAAAAAGATTAGATATTTCAACACCCAAAAAACTCGGGATTTTTGCACCTTCTATAGCAGCTGATTCTCCAGCTCCCGGAGGGATTAAAGCGCTTAGTGTGCCTGCAAATTTATTAGCTACAGCATTGGCAAGAAACCAGGTACCCATCATCAATGACGATAAACGTATTGGAGCCAGCTTACTTACCATACTCAATCCAATTGGTGATAAACAAAGCTCACCCATGGTGTGCACTATATAAAGAGCAAATAACCAGAACATGGCAATTTTTGTTGATTGATCAATTCCATTAACAGCGTATGCTATTATTACATACCCTAAAGCCACCAAGCCTAAACCAAATGCCATTTTAAGTGGCGATGACGGCTCCATATTAACTTTCGCTAATTTACCCCAAAGCATTGAAAACACCGGAGCAAGTATGATAATTGCAAGTGGATTTACAGATTGAAACCAGGAGGCAGGAAATTCTTCTTTGCTAAAATCGCTAATATATCCTGCAAAAGTTAATGCAACAATTGCAAGAATTGATATTCCTTGAATAGTTAAAATAGACTTTTTAGACCATTCGAAAAACCAACCTAAAGCTTTCGACAGAAAATAGGCTAACACAATTAAAAATCCGGAAATAACGTATTTACTGATATGAATTACTAAATCGCGATTTACTTGCTGATCGGCAAAAAGTGTGAGTGATGCACCTGCTTGTTCGAAGCATGCCCAGAAGAATACCACAAAAAATGCGAGAATAAATATTACTATGATTCGCTCTCGTTCATCTTTTGTAAGGGATTTATCAGTTAAAATAATAATTGGCATGGCTATTAATGCCCCATAAATCAAAAAACCAATTAGATCAAGACCGGCAACGGTGTGAGCAAATGTATTTGCATCTGCAACAGCTGTGGCTCCAAAAATTCCGGCAACTATATTTTGAAAATTAAGGAGTGCAAACATCAATGCAATGGAACCCAATATAACGCCATAAGTTTTTGCATCCATTTTTGCTTTAGGCATACCCAATGGTGCGCCATCAGCATCTCTTAAATGCTTATTCTTTAATATTTCAAAAGAAACAGTACTTACCACCATTCCAATTGCAGCTGCTAGAAAACCATATTTAAAATCGTAGATATTACCGGTATCACCCAATCCTCCACAAATAAGTGGCGAAAAGAAGGCTCCCATATTAATACCCATATAAAAGATGGTAAACGCACCATCAATGCGCGAATCATTTTTAGGATACAACTGACCTACCATGGTAGAAATATTGGGCTTAAAGAATCCATTTCCTACAATCAATAAGGTTAGTCCCGACCACATTAATGATATGGAGGAAGCACTTTGTACTCCTTCGGTAACAGCGCTACCACTCATAAACAATAAAAACTGGCCGATGGCCATCATTATTCCTCCTACAAAAATACTTCTTCGGTTACCCCAAAATTTGTCGGATATATAACCTCCTAATAAAGGGGTGAGATAAACTAAACCGGTAAAACTTCCATAAATGTTCGATGCATCGGCATTAGTCATTATTAATGCCTTAGTCATGAATAAAATAAATATGGCGCGCATGCCATAGTAGCTGAATCGTTCCCACATTTCGGTAAAGAACAACAGGTACAATCCTCTTGGATGGCCTAATTCAGAAGAAGTAGATTTACTCATAGTTTAGTTTCTTGTTTATTTGATAGGCGGCTAATGTAAATAAATTTTTTAACGAATGTTTTAAATTAGTGTTGGTCGGGATTAGCAAGTGATATATCCTTAAAGCCACTGCTTTAGTCGTAATTGATTGTAATGAAAAAAAAATCCCCTCGTTTAAAACGAAGGGATTTTGAAATAAAATTGTTATCTGTAGTAGCTTATGCTTCTGCTTTAGCGTTGCCAATCCTTTCTTCGATACGAGCAGCTTTACCACTGTATTTACGGATATAAAATATGCGTGCTCTGCGAACC
>JANNXV010000136.1:0-5044 GCA_031409815.1 Bacteroidota bacterium | reverse complement strand
GCTGTCGTGATAAAAACCAATAACATACTATCGTTTAAGCAGTATTTTATATAAGCCAGAATGGCATCAGATTTAGGTGGACCTAACCAGCCGCCATCTCCACCTAAACCACCTATGCTGAAATGATAAATAAATATTTTGATGGAAGGAAGATAAAGCACAAACATGATTATGCCCGAGAGCAAATACCATTTCAATTGTGAGCGCTCAATCAAAAACAAACCGCATAATCCAACAATGCCCACAAACATAAAACTGAAATAATGTGTGTACATGCAAGCAACAGACGAAAGAATAAATCCGGCATAGACTTTTAAATTTAGTTTTCCTGGTGCTGCCGCATTTTTTTGTTGAACAATGTTTGTCCAATAATAAACGGCAAGCAACGAGAAAAGTAAACCTGGACTGTAAGGTCGCGCCAACTGGCTATATAAAATCGGGAATTGAAGAAAAGCAATAAAGGTGGTTGATAAAAGGCCAATAGTTGTGTCAAACCACATCCTTCCGATTTTAAAGAAAATATAGATAGAGAAAATCCCCATCAGTACAAATGGTAAACGCACCACCAACTCGCTGGTGCCAAATAAATGGGTGAGCAGGTAAAGAAATGTTTGCACCCCAACCGGGTGCATATCATTCAACTTCACGCCTTTCTCAATCATTTCAAAATAAGAAGGGAATCGTAATCTTGCCAGCGCACTCAGTTCATCATTACTCAGCGACCATCCTGCATAATTGTAAAGTCGCAGTGCGGCTCCAACAATTAAAATAATGATTAGTAAAATTTTTTCTGTGGATGAAAGGGTACTCATATTTGAAGGAGGAACGAAAGTAAATTATTTGCCAATGTTTCGCTGCCTCAACGCCTCATACAAAACAACAGCCGTTGCAACCGATACATTTAAAGAGGCAATATTACCATTCAGTGGAATTTTCACTCTTGCATCCGCACGCTTTAAATATTCGCCTGAGATACCATTTTCTTCCGATCCCATAATGATCACACAAGGTACATTGAGATCGACATTATAAATCAGTTTATCAGTCTTCTCAGTGCAGGCAATAATCTGTAAACCGCTGGATGAAAGATATTCGAGCGTGAGTTTTAAATTATCTTCTCTGCAAACCGGCACACGGTGTAACGCACCGGCCGAAGCTTTAATGGCATCACTGTTTATTAAGGCTCCACCACGCGATGGAGTAATGATGGCTTGCGCACCCACACACTCTGCAGTGCGTGCAATGGCTCCCATATTGCGCACATCAGTTACACGATCCAATAAAATGAGCAGTGGAATTTCCCCTTTCTCAAAAATGCCCGGTAATAATTCTTCAATAGAATAATACACAATGGAAGAAAGCATCGCGACAACTCCCTGGTGATTTTTTTGTGTGAGCCGGTTTAGTTTTTCAGGTGGAACATCCTGGTAAAATATATCGGATTCTTTTAATTGTTTTTTTAATTCACTGATCAAAGGATTGTGCAACCCCCGCTGAATAAAAAGTTTTTCAATTTCTTTTCCTTCTCGCACGGCTTCAATCACTGCGCGTGTTCCATATATAAGTGTGTCTTCGTTCATTCTATTTTCTTTTCTTAATACTAATTGTCGTCATGCTGAACTTGTTTCAGCATCTCGCGGCACTGGAGAGATGCTGAAACAAGTTCAGCATGACAATCGTCCGATAAAAATATATTTTAATACTCATTAACTATTCTTCCGTTCCTCCATTCGTCCACTGCCATGTACCAGGGTGTTTCATAAACCGGAGATCGGACTAAATTATAATCTTCATTTGTAAACGGATTGTTAATGTGTTCAAACACAAAATCAATATCCGATAAATTATTTGCACTTCCATAAAACCAATGTTCGTTTTTATCGTCATGATAAATGGTTTGAGGAGCACCAAAAATAATGTAGATCATGCCACGATCTGTTTTCCATCCTTCGAGATAGGAGGTAAATAAACGATTAGCTTCTTGCACACGTGTGTAATAGTCGCGTATAAGTTTACGCGCTCGGTCGGTATTACCTGCTACTTTCAACCAATAGGCATCCACTGCTTTCTTTTTCTCGACACTCTGATTGAGTTTGTTGTATTCTTCTCGTGTGGTAAGGTAACGTAAACTTTCTATCAGTTGTTCGGCTGATGAAGGAGTTGGAAAATCGTCTTTAAAGATTAAAACTGGTAGTCCTTCTTTTGATAAGGTATCGGTTTGTAATAGATAAATACCCGGATTATTTAAAGTAAAATTTGAATTACTGTCAAGGTTTAAATCAAATACATTATCGGGTCTGAAATTAAATACCGCTAAACTTCCGATATGATAAGGTGGTGGAGCCAAAGGAAAATTTCGATTGTAATAGCGAACTTTAATATTTTGAGCTTTGTTAAAATTGTTTTGAAGAGCATAAGTTTCTCCTATTGTGAGCACATTAGAAAGAACAGGTTGGTAATTTTTATCCTTTAGAAGATAGAATTGACTGGATTGTGGATTTTTCTTCTGCAGCGATACAGAATAAATATTGGATTGATTGCGAAATATATCTTGCGAAGTAATTTTTAATACTCCCTGGCTGTAAAGTGAAAGTTTAAAATTGATAACGCCACTATAAGTGGTTGTGTATTCGTCTTGGACAAAGTTTAAATAAATAGTTCCACTATCTAGTATAGCACTTGACTGATAAGAAGGGAATAAATCAAAATGTAAAGTAATGTTAGATTCTGAAATGCCTTCGTCATTTTTTTTAAAAAGCAAATTGTCGGCATCAATTTGAAAATGAAAGCAACTACTGTCTTCACTGTAATGAAAAACGGTGTATTGAGGATGCAACATAGTTGCATTGGTATTATACATTAGTGATAAATTCTGATTGCTCAATTGCTTTGAACTATTGCATGCAACAAGAAACAATACTAATATGGTTAAAATATACTTTAATGAGTGCGAATTATTCATTCTTAATTTCAAAAAGGTCTCCGATGTCATCGGTTCTATCCAATAAACCTTGTGGCAATTCTTTAGAAGTCTTTGCACCCATTTGTTTAATCTTCTCTACGCGTGAAACCAGGTTGCCTTTGCCTGAATACAATTTTTTCATCGATTCTTCGTAAGCCGATTTCGAATCATCAATTTTTTTACCCACACTAATTAAATCCTGCACGAAGCCAACAAACTTATCGTATAAGTCACCGCTCTGCCGGGCAATTTCTAAGGCATTGCGATTGTGATTTTCGACCCGCCAGATGCTTGCTATGGTTTTTAATGTAGCAAGTAAAGTGGAAGTAGAAACAATTACGATATTTTTATCAAATGCTTCGTTATACAATTCAGGATCGTTTTCAAATGCCAAAGCAAAAGCCGATTCTATGGGTACAAATAGCAAAACAAAATCCAATGAATTAATTGCATAAAGCTGCTGATAATTTTTGCTGCTTAAATCTTTAATGTGTTTGCGAACGGAAGCGATATGCTCTTTTATAAATAATTCTTTTGCTGCCTGATCTTCGGTATTGAAATAGCGTTCGTAAGCAATTAATGAAACTTTTGAATCCACAACTATGTTTTTATTGTCAGGCAAATGAATCACCACATCGGGTTGCAGTCTCCTGCCTTCTTCGTTTGTCATGCTGCTTTGTACTTCATACTCTCGGCCACGAGCTAAACCAGAGCGTTCCAAAATTTTTTCTAAAATAAACTCACCCCAATTGCCTTGCGTTTTTGCCTGACCTTTTAATGCAGAAGTTAAGTTTTTTGCTTCGTCACCAATGGTTTTATTTAAAGTGGTAAGTTGACCTATTTGTTCTTTCAGTGATTGGTGTTCTTTAATTCTTTCTTCGTGCGATTCTTTTACGCTTACTTCAAACTTTTCAATTTTATCACGTAAAGGAGCCAGTATATCGTCAAGTTTTTCCTTGTGTTGCTGTTGTATACGTTGCGAATTATCGTTCACAATTTTGTGGGCAATGTTTTCGAACTGCTCTTTCATTTGTTGTTGCAGGGTTTCTAAATCTTTCTTTTGAGCAACTAATTTTTCTTCCAGATTTAGGTAGTTCGTTTTCCATTGTGTTAAATCATTAGCTAGTTGTTTTGCATTTTCTTGTTCCTTTTTATATTCGGATTTAATGGTTTCGATTTCGCTGCGCAATTGTTCGCGTTGTTGTTCAATAAGACTTTTTTCTTTGTCTAATTGATTAAAAATTGATTGGTCAACACCTTTGTGGCCAGCAAAGCGATTTTTGGCAATGAGCCATGCTGCAAGTGCCCCGATGGCCAATCCTGTCAATAAAAATAAATATTCCATGATGGTTGTTTATTACTCTTACAAAGGAACGAAAAAGGAAGAAGTTTAAATTACAACCGGGGATATATTATATTTTTTAACTGCGATTTAAAACTTTACACTTACTTGTAAGTTAAAAGTGCGAGGTGGTTGCATATCGGCAGGTCGTGTTACATATTCCTTGTTAAAGCAGTTTTTAACATTGAAGCTAAATGTTATATGGTTCTGTAACACATAGCTTATTCGGGCATCGCATACCCATATTCCTTTATTATTAATGGATCTGTAATGTTCAACACCTGTAATCAGTTTTTCAAAAATGGCATCTATATTTTCCATAAAGCTGTAGTAACGGGCATTAAAACCAATTGAAAATTTGCGGATATCGAATTCAGTATCGAGTTTCCACATATTGTTATAACGATATTTTAATATGTTGTAATTAGCAGTGCCAAAAATGGTGTCAACAGCCGGATTAAAATCTTTCTTAATCGGATCGATATAGGTATATCCAATGCTTTGCATATAGGAAACACCAAGAAAATCAAATTTGCTATTCAATGTTAAATCATAACCGGTAACTTTTGTGTTGCCAATATTGAGCGATTTAAATCCTGCACCACCTAATGGAACTCCGGGAGGCTTGCCATAAACGCCAAAGGTAAATTCCATCATGTCTGCATACTCGGTCCAAAAAATAGCGCCATCAAGTTCTAATAACCAGTTTCTGTTAATTAAAATTTGACGTATTCCAATTT
>JANNXV010000135.1:0-24818 GCA_031409815.1 Bacteroidota bacterium | reverse complement strand
CAGGTGGTATTAGCCCCATTAGTTACGAGTGGTTCCCATATGGAGGCACTTCGGCTACTACAAATGTATTAGGCGCTGGCAATTATTATGTATTGGTAACAGATGTAAATGGCTGTTTTGACACAGCACAGGTAATCATTGGAGAGCCTGATCCTTTACAAATCACAGTTTCTTCAATAAATGCAACTTGCAATGTTTCTAATGGAGTAGGCGTAGTAATGGTACAAGGTGGAACACTTCCCTATTCATACATTTGGTATGATGAATTGTTTAACGATTTGGGAGTAAACAATGATACCATTACAGGGCTACCTGCAGACACATTTTATGTGGTAGTAATAGATGCTAATAATTGTAACGCCATTGAGACCGTAATTATAAATCAAAACTGCGCTACACTACTCAACCTTAAAGCCTTTATCGAAGGTTTTTACCTTGGAGGAAGTGTCATGCAGCCGGTGATGTGGAATTCTTGTTTTGCTTTAACTAATGATAGTAATTGCTATCCAAACTTAACGGATTGCGACATCATAACAGTTGAATTGCACGATCAATTAAGTCCTGCTATAATTGTGCCTGGAGGCGCTGTAACAGCAATGCTGCATGTTAATGGTACAGCACAGGCAGTTTATCCGGGCAACATACAAGGTGGCACTTATTGGATAGTGGTTAAAAACCGCACAATAGTTGAAACCTGGAGTAGCCAACCAGTAACATTTAGCGGAGTAACCACAAGCTACAATTTCACAATGATTGATACCATGGCTTATGGCAATAATATGCGCCAAATGGCACCGAATGTTTACGCAATGTATTCAGGCGATATAGATGATGGCACCTTTACCCCATTGCAGGATGGATCGGTAGATGCGTTCGACTTCCTGATGATGGATGTTGATATACAGTCAGGAAACTCAGGTTACTATGTAACAGATGTAAATGGAGATGGATTTGTGGATGCATTCGACTTTTTGGTGTTAGATCCAAATATCCAATTGGGTATTTCCAGATTAACACCTCCATAGGAATACCAATTAAAATTGATTGTAAAGGGTCCCGACTTTTCAGTCGGGACCCTTTTTTTTACTCCAAAAGCTTGTTTATTATTCAACCGGTTTAAACGATTTAAAGTGTTGATTCACGGTCTATAATTAATAAAAACACTTTTTTCCAAATCCGAATTTATTTGATGTTTCGGAATCAATGATTAGATTGCATAGCTAGCTTATTTTTTTCAAGTGTTTGATGTTGGTTAAAAAAAACAACATGTAAATTTAATTATTCTATAAAAAGAAAACGTTCATCAATGGACGGAACATAGCATTGGTTTTTTTTTCCAAACCACTGGTAGCGGTACTTTGCCATTAAATCATAAACTGCATCTCGCAAAAAGCGTGGAATAATTATAAAAATATAAAACATCGACCATAATCCTCCGAGCTTCTTTAAAATAGTTAAAGCTGCAGTGGATTTGGTGTAAATTTTTTTTTCAGCATAAACAACTACCGAATTTTTAAGCCCAATAATATCTGGACTTCTTAAAATCTTTTCTGCCGAAGTGGATTGTAATGTACAAAACCGAAATTGTTTTTGTTTGTCATTCTTCAGTACAAAGCCTACCCACCATGAACAGAGATTACAATAACCATCAAAGAATATAATAGGATTCTGATTCATAAATCAGGGCTAGGGA
Organism: Bacteroidota bacterium; assembly: GCA_031409815.1. GTDB lineage: Bacteria > Bacteroidota > Bacteroidia > AKYH767-A > OLB10 > JANLUX01. The sequence goes on along the minus strand of JANNXV010000135.1, from coordinate 23,125 downwards.
CGAATCGCAATCTGATAAGGATCTGAAGAAAGTTCAGGTGAACCAGATTGTAATTTTAAAGTATTAATATCAAAAGTACTTAGCCAGCCATTTCTTCCGCAATTAGTAGTGTGATGCGGTGCCGGACCATTTGGACTTGCATTGCGATTGACAACATAAACCAAACCTCTTTTATCATCGACACCAATTCCATGTGGTTGCCACCCGGCAGCCAAAATTTTAACACGAGAGAGTGTATTGTAGTTGAAAACTTCAACTGAACCTGTAGTATTGCTAAAGGTATTGGCCTCCGTGCACGTTACAAAAACATAAGGAGTAGAAGCAGATTTTGAGAAAGCAAGTTCCTGAGGTTTAAATCCGGTATGGAATGTGTCCAACACATTGTTAGTTGCTGCATCAAAAACCCAAACCTGGTTAGCGGTGCCACAAGTAATAAAATATTTACTGTGGTCAGGCGTAAAACCAATTTCATGTATGCCAAGAATACCTGTGTCAGGATATAAGGTACGCAAATTTCGCTCCTCGTAATTTGCAATATCATTTACCGGAACAGTAAACAATCGGCTACCTAAATCTTCGGTAACATATAAAGTGTCGTCTGTAGCGTTTAATGCAACACCATGAAGACTGTTAGCAAATGGTGGAGTTGTTGTGGAGGTTTTGGATAACAAATCGATGTAGGCAATCCGTCCTGATAGATAATCAACTGAATAAGCTTTTTTTGAATCACTTGAAATAACTAAGGTGTTCCAGTTGCCACTGATGCCATTACCAATCGGAATATTAGCAATCAGACTATCATCTTGCGTGCGATACATTTGTACAATATCAGCATTTAAAAACACTACTAAAACATATTGGCCGTCAGGTGTAATTTTAATAGTGTGAGGCGATTCAGAAACTCCATTCTGTAATCCCAAATTGTAATAACGCATGATCACCCGTTTCTCCGAATCGAATACTGAAAGCAAATCGCAACCTTGATTAACAATATAGAACTTACTACGATTTGGGTTTCCGGAAAAGGGTACGATTCCGTTTATGTCCGGTGAACCTGATTCAATCCAAGTTTTAAGTGTCAAGTATTCCTGCTTTGATAATGGTGCTTGATTAACAGGCATTGTTGGAATTAACACTGGGCCTAATAAAGAGTCGACATTTGTAAAAAACAATAACGTGCTATGATCGGCACGGTAAGGAATGTTAATAGCACCTAATTTAGTACCTTCAAGCATGTGCTCAAAAGTGCTTAAATCAAGATTGCCTGCTGTAGATTTACTGATTGAATTATGACAGCCGGAAGTAGCACATTTTTTAGTTATGATAGCATCTACATCAGCTGGATAACCAGTTTCAGTAACTTGAGTGGTTTCATATTTGTCTTTACGACAAGAGGCAACTGTGAGAAGTAGAAAAATGTAGAAGTAGTGCTGAGTCTGTTTTAAAATGGGCATTTTATTGTTTGATAAATTTCAAAATATTTTCGCCATAAGATGTGTTGAAGTGAACAAAATAAATTCCAGCCTCAAAAGTACTTATATCAACTTTTAAAGTACCAGGAATATTGTTCAACAACATCATTTCATGACCCAAAATATCAACAATTTTTAAAGTTACAGGTGTCGATGATGCTAGATTTACTTTAATATTTAATTCTTCGTTGGCAGGAGTAGGAAACAACGAAAAAGAATTGCCTGCAACATTGTTACCTGCAAGTTTTGCAACATTATAAACTGTTTCTGTGCGAGGGTTAATAATAACCGGATTGCGTTGTGTAAACAAACGTACACCACCAGCTTCATTACCAACCAATAAATCAAATTTGCTGTCGCCATCTATATCAGCCATTGCAATAGTTGCATGCAATGGCTCGTAAATTCCTTGATACATTGAATCTACTAAATTGAAATTGCCAGCTAAATTTCCATCAATAGAATTGAAATGATGAATGTATCCCAATTCTGATCCAACCAATAATTGATAGTTGCCATTTTGATCAAATAATAAAGGCACACTATTTCCAACAAGTGCATTGGTAGCAGTTACATTAACTCCTCCAAATGTTGTACTGATTGCGGAAAATATAGGAGCCGAAGCCGTTCCGGTGTTTTGGTAATAGTTTAGATTACCTGCACGTTCACCAATAAGTAAATCGATAAGACCGTCACGGTTTACATCAATTAATTGAGGAGCGCTATTATTACCTACGTCAATGTTTTGATACATTCCTGATTGAAACACAAAGTTTACCGGATTGCCTGCACCAGCAACATTATCATAATAGATTATAGTGCCATCAGCGTTGCCGCTAAACATATCTAAATCACCGTCAGCGTCAATATCTCCGAATGTTGGATGCAGACCTAAGACGCCAAGATTGGAGCAATTTGCAAAATCAGTGGTTATTAAAGTAAACATTGGATATTTAGCCGTGCCGGTATTACGGAAGTAGGCAATGCGACTATAAGAGTTTTGGGGATTAGTATTGTTGTAATATTGATGATTTGCAACAAGCATATCCATTAAGCCGTCAGCGTCTACATCCAGAAATGCTGGCCGTGCTGATGTACCAACTTCTATCATTTGATCAACCAGAAATCGGGTATTAGTGCGGTGGAAATTAGGATTGCAATCGTTTGCTAAATTATTGTAGAGCCAAACATTATTATAATCTTCGCCAGCATTTGCAAAGGGTGTTATTATCATATCTCTTTTGCCGTCATTATCAATATCCATTAAGGTTGGACATGGAATATTTTCCATTGAAACGGGAGTGTCGTAAGCAGGGAAAATAGAGTCTTGAGCCACCATTGAATCAGGTGGAGCACCATTTTGCAGAAATAGCAAATTGGTTCCAAGTATATCTCCATTCATTAAATCAATATCACCATCACATTCATAATCATACGCCCATAATGCAGAACCTGAATGTCTGTTATTTCCAATGTATCTATCGTTTTGCTGAATAGTTTCTATTGGGTTTGGTGCAGGTTTATTTACACCTAACACAGCAACATTAGCTAAAGCACTTAAATAAAAGTGAGCCCAGGGATATGTTTGAACATGCATTAAAAATCCACCACAATTGCCGGTGGAGTCCTTAGCAAAATTTTTGTGGTATTCTATATAACTTCCTGATACTGGGAATGAAAGTACATCCATATCTCCATCTCCATCCATATCAACCAGGGCAGGAATGGTAACCGAATTAACATAAAGGTTTGACTGAATACTTCCGTAGTGTGTGTTAATTTGGTTGGTAAATACAGAGAATTTAATTCCTGTTGTGGGTGTATAATTGTTTTGATAAACTGTCATTGCAGCATTGCCGTAACTAATAATGTCCATGTCGCCATCGCAATCAAAATCAAATGTTCGAACCCATCCACGCAAATCAGCCGGAAATTTTTTTACATATTGAGGAGCATAGCGATAACTGGCTTGTCCAACATGACCAATATTTAAATAGCAAGATAGTCGATTGCCTACCACATCAAAAGTGATAATGTCGAGTTTACTATCGCCATTCAAATCAATTTGAGAAAAAATAGGGCTGTTTGTACCTCCTGTCCAGGGGTTTTGAAGTATATTTCCGTTAATAATTACTGGAGGACGTACATCCGGTCTTAAAGTTTGTGCAATTACATTCCCAAAGCAAACCAATAGAAAGCTATTGATAAAAAATATCCATTTTTTCATATTTTTTGTGACTGTTTTAATAATAGTAGACGAAAATAAACCTGCAATGGTTGCATTTGTTTTTTCAAGATTTTCAAAATGATTGACCAATTAGACAAAAGTAACTAATATCGAATCAGCTTTTGGCTTAATATTACACTCAAAATCACACCTCTGTAAAATTATTTAGTATGCCTTCATTTGATATTGTTAGCGAAGTTGATATTCAGAAATTAGACAATGCGATTAATGTGGCGGTAAAGGAAATCACCAACCGATACGATTTTCACGGTTCAAAAACCACATTGGAACTTGATAAAAAGGAACTATCTCTTCAAATTGTTACAGAAAACGAAATGCGAATGAAAGCAGTTCAGGATGTTATAATCGGCCGGATGGTAAAACAAGGATTGGAACCGTCTTCTCTTGATTACGGAAAGGAGCATTACGCCTCAGGTAATATGATTCGAAAAGACATTAAAGTAAGGGCTGGGGTTGATAAGGAAACAGCCAAAAAAGTAGTTAAATCAATTAAAGAATCCGGTATAAAAGTGCAGGCTTCAATTATGGACGATCAGGTACGTGTAACGGGCAAAAAGCTGGATGATTTGCAAAATATAATCGCGATAGTTAGAAAAACCCAATTCGATTTACCCCTTCAATTCATTAATTTTCGCAACTGATTACACGATTTATCGACTGCATAAAACATTTCATTTGCTTGATTAAGTCACAAATCGGTAAAACAACACTTCAACTGAACAATAAATTAATATTGGCCAGGTTTTGATTATTATCAGTTTTAATTAATATTGTACCCCTCTAAAAAAACAGAAACTAAAAAAATCAAATTTATTAAACCTAATAAGGAACATCTATGAGCGAAACAAAATCAGGTTCAGGCATTCAGGGAATTTTAGCAGCTATTGTAATTCCAACAGCGTTAGTTCTCTCCATTATCATTTTTAAGTTTGTAATGGGCAATCCAGGAAATTTTCAGGATAATAATCCTGAATTAAACCCACTTCCAGGCAATTATTTAGGAATCATATACAAGGGAGGAGTAATTGTGCCCATATTGATGTCACTTTTAATAATTGTAATTACGTTCGTAATTGAGCGATTCATTACAATCGGCAATTCAAAAGGAAATGGACGAATTGATCAATTCATTCATAAAATTCGTACTTCATTAGCAAAAGGCGATGTTGACGCAGCAAATAAAGAATGTGATCGTCAAAAAGGATCTATTGCTGCTGTTGTAAAAGCAGGCCTGCAATCCTATCGTCAAATGGATAGCGAAAAGGCGTTAGATAAAGAGCATAAAGTGGCTGTAATTCAAAAGGAAATTGAAGAAGCAACCACTTTAGAATTGCCCATGTTGAGTAAAAACCTGGTAATTATTTCAACCATTGCTTCAATAGCAACTTTATTGGGATTGTTAGGTACAGTATTAGGTATGATAAAGGCATTTGCAGCACTTGCACAAGCAGGTTCTCCCGATGCCGTTGCACTTGCAACCGGTATTTCTGAAGCTTTGATAAACACAGGTCTTGGTATCGCAACATCTGCCATTGCAATTGTTTTTTACAACTACTTTACCAATAAAATTGATTCAATTACTTATGGTATTGATGAAGCCGGTTACAGTATTGTACAAACATTTAATGCAAGAAATTGATTTATTTGATTTATGGAAATTCAAATCCATTTGCATCTATAACTCAAAACGCATAATTCAAAACGCATAATTCAAAAGAGATATGTCAAAAATAAAGATGCCACGAAACAGCCCTTCATTGGATATGACTCCAATGGTGGATTTGGCGTTTCTTCTGGTTACCTTTTTTATGCTTACAACGCAGTTTCGTCCTGACGAACCGGTTGTGGTGGACGCTCCATCATCTATTTCACAAAAAATTCTGCCTGATAATGTAATGTTGATTACGGTTGATTCTGCCAATCGTGTTTTCTTTAATATCGAGGGTAAAGAAGTGCGCAAAAATCTCCTCATCAAGATGGGAGAAAAATATGCGGTGAAATTTACCGATGACGAAATCAATCGGTTTTCAATCATGAGCACATTTGGAATGACTGTTGCTCAGCTAAAACAGTATATTCCGCTTGGTGAACAGGAGCGTAAAACATTTATGAAACAAAGTCAGGGCATTCCATTCGACTCACTGAACAACCAATTAGGTCAGTGGATTTATTATGGTCGTTTTGCTGAAGCAGATAAAAATCGAGGAGAAAATGTTGATAAGAGCAAACAACTTCGGTTCGCAATAAGGGGAGATGGCAATGCCAATTACACTTCTATAAAAAGAGTGATAGAAGTATTTCAGGAAATGAAAGTGAATCGCTTTAATCTGATTACAGATTTAGAGGGAGACCCAAATCAAAAAGGAGGATAAAAAATGTCAGATATACAAACCGGAGATAGTGGTGGCGACAAAAAGGGCAAACACAAAAAGGTTCGCGCTAAAAAGAATTCCACGCATATAGATATGACGCCAATGGTGGATTTGGCGTTCTTACTTCTTACTTTTTTTATGTTAACTACCACATTCGGTAAACCTAAAACTATGGAAATTAACATGCCAATTAAGGATTTAACAACACCACCTTCATTGGTAAACAATGCAATGACAATATTGCTAACTGGCAAGGATAAAGTTTACTGGTATTTTGGAGAGTTAAAACCTGAAACACAATTAACTGCAACCGATTTTTCCACTTCCGGTATTCGTAAGTTATTATTGGATAAAAACCAGTTTGCGGTCGATAAAATAAAAGAGTTAAGAAGCCAGTCTTTAAAAGCAAATATGTCCGATACTACATTGAAAAGATTGGAAGTAGACGTTAAAGGAGATAAACGAGCACTAATGGTTTTGGTGAAAACGGATGACAAGGCAAAATATAAAAATGTGGTTGATATTCTAGATGAATTAAACATTGCATTTATTGGTAAATATGCTTTGGTGGATATATCGAAACAGGAATATGATATGATTAACACATTAAATCCTCAATAAAAATGGCAGACCTATTTACCCCCTCATGGGATGATGTTGTTTCGCCTGAAAGGGCTGAGATGGTGTTTGCAAACCGTCAGAAGGAATATGGTGCTTATAAACTTCGCACAAATTACCAGCGAAGTGTGGCTCGTGCGTTAATTGCATCAATTGTTTTTTTTACATTATGTGTTAGTGCTCCGGTAATAGTGAGATGGATTTCAGGAAGTTTGGAAGAGTTAAATAGTAAACCAATTGAAGTAGAAGTAACGCTAACAGAACCTCCTCCAATAGATGAAAAGGAGCCACCACCACCTCCGCCACCACCTCCGCCACCAACTATTGAAACAGTAAAATTTACACCGCCTGTTGTTGTTGATCGTCCTATTGAAGAAGAACAACCACCACCACAGGAAAAATTAAGTGAAACCACTGTTGGAACAGTTACACAGGAAGGAGAAGAGGGAAACGAACCAATGCCAGCGGCTGTGGTTGAAGATCCTGATGCAGGCAAAGTGTTTACTTATGTAGAGGAAATGCCAGGCTTTCCGGGTGGAGATGCTGCTCGTCAGGAATTCCTGTTAAAGAATGTGAAGTATCCTGCAATGGCTCGTGAAGCTAATATTGAAGGAACAGTTTATATTGGTTTTGTAGTTGATAAAGATGGTAAGCTAAAAGACTTTGAAATTAAAAGAGGGGTAAATGGTTTGAGTGATGAAGCTTTACGTGTTGCTAAAATGATGCCTCCGTGGACCGTTGGAAAACAAAATGGAAGAGGTGTTCAGGTTTCAATGGTGATGCCAATAAAGTTTACATTAGCTAAATAATATTTTGTTTCTAACACAAAGTCCTGTAGTCAGCTACAGGACTTTTTATTTTATACGATAAAAATGAGTTCCGGATCCAGCAACATACTATACTATTTCACGCTTTCTATGACTGTACTTTATGCAGTTATTGGAATATTTATAATGTTAACAGATAGCGTTGATATGTGGCTTCCAGGAAATAAAAAATATTTTTTGGGTGTATTTCTAATCCTTTATTCAATCTACCGGGCCTATCGTATAACGAAACTTAACAAGCAAATGCATAACCAAGGTTAATTAATTTGTTTCGATTGAATAGTGATGTACTTTTAGAACAAATACAAACAGACAATTATCGTGCAAACCAAACTTCAATTTTATATTTTTTCAATAGCGGCTTTGCTTTTTAGTTGCAACTCAAATCCTAATGCACCTTTTAATGACACGCCAACTTCTGGCAAAGTAGCTATTGCTGCTGACGAAACTTTAAGCCCTTTAGTGCAGGCAGAGTTGGATACTTTTCATGGTTTGTATCGCTATGCTAATGTGAATTTAAGCTATAAACAAGAAACAGAATTGTTTAAAGCACTCGTTAATGATTCCGTAAAAGTGATTATTGCTTCGAGGAGATTGCGTACCGATGAAGAAGCTTATTTTAAATCGCGCCATTTAATTCCGGTTACCACAAAAATTGCAATTGATGCCTTGGCACTAATAGTCAACAGAGAAAATAGCGATTCATTATTAATGATTTCGCAATTGAAAGATATCCTTTCAGGAAAAACAAATTCTTGGCAACAAATTAGCCCTGCTTCTAAGTTAAACGATATCGCATTTGTGTTTGACAATAAAGGCTCATCTACTGTGCGTTTTTTACAAGACAGTTTATTGAATGGTAATCCTTTTCCGGCTAATTGTTTTGCCGTTAATACCAATAAGGAAGTGTTGGAGTATGTTGAAAAAAATAAAAACGCAATTGGCGTTATCGGCTTAAGTTGGATCAGCGATCATGACGATTCACGTGTAATAGATTTTCTTTCAAGGATAAAAGTGATGGCGTTAACTGACAAAGCAAATCCAATACCTGAAGATTATGTGAAACCATATCAGGCATATGTTGCACTAAAGCAATATCCGCTTACACGTGAAGTTTATATGATTAACCGTGAAGGAAGAGCAGGACTTGGTACAGGATTTGTTTCATTTGTTGCCGGAGATGCAGGGCAAAGAATTATTCGGTTATCAGGACTTTTGCCAGCTACCATGCCGGTGCGAATCATTAATACTAATTAATATTACCATTCAATAATTACAGAATTAAAATGAAAAAAATACTTCTTCTATCAGTTTTGGTTTCGGTAGCCTTTTTGAGCCAAGCACAATCATTAAAGGAAGCACAAAAGCTAAACGACAACGAGCAGTATGAGTCTGCTAATGAAATGTTCCGACAATTAGTGATGAAAGAACCTAATAATGGCACCATCTGGTACTATTATGGTGAAAATATGATAGACGCAGATTTCTTGGATTCTGCATCATTAATATTTAATAAAGGGTTACAAGTTGAGCCTAATAATTCACTTAATCAAATCGGGCTGGCAGAAATAAAGCTATCGCAAAATAATATGGCGGAAGCAAAACCGCTAATTGATAAGGCACTTATGGTTGGTGCAAACAAAAATGCAAATGTGTTAAAGGAAGCAGCATATGCTTACACTCATTTTAAAGCAAAGGATCTCATCAGTGCACAAACATTGTTGGGAACAGCACTTAAGTTGGAACCCAAAAATGCCGAGCTATATGTGCTAAATGGCGATGTGTATTCTGAATTAAATAATGGTACCGAAGCTGCCAATAATTATAACCAGGCATTAGCTTTAGATAAAACACAGGTTAAAGCCTTATTGCATAAAGGCCAGCTGTATAAACGCTCAACTAATTATGAAGGTGCTGCGGGGGAATTTCAGGATGCACTAAAAATTGATCCGAACTTCGCACCGGCTTATCGCGAATTGGCCGAGGTTTATTACTTGCAGAAAAAAATTGAAGACGCTAAAACAAATTACAGAAAGTATTTAGAACTTTCAAAAAACAATACCAGTGCTCGTTTGCGTTTTGTTAGCTTCCTCTATTTTAGTAAAGCATATCCGGAAGCGCTAACGGTATTTAATCAAATAACAAAAGTTGATTCATCCAACCTTGGTTATATTCGACTCGGTTCCTATTTGTATTATGAAACAGGTGACACTACCAAAGCACTTGCATTCACTAGTCGTTTGTTTGAAATAACCGACAGCACTAAAAGAACCAGCCGCGATTACGAATACTATGGAAAAGTACTCGCAAAAAGCGGAAAGGATTCAATAGGGATCATCAATATTAGAAAAGCATACAGTATGGATCCTATACGAACTGATTTGCTTTCCGACATCTACACTATTTATCAAAAATCTAAAAAATACAATGAAGCAGCAGCAGTGCTGGAAGAGAAAATAGCCACTGGAAAAAATGTAATGTCAAATGACTATCTGAATCTTGGTAAATCATATTACGCATTGCATCTGCCTGAAAGGGCTGATACCGCATTTGCAAAATATGCAGAAGTACAACCTAAGTGGGCACCTATATATGCATGGCGTGGGCGAGCTAATGCAATGATCGACTCAACCGGTAAACAAGGATTAGCAAAACCTTACTATGAGAAATACATCGAATTAGCTTCGCAGGATACAGCCAATATTAGCAAATACAAAAGGGACTTAATGGAGGCAAATCAATATTTGGCGTTTTATTATTTCATTAAAAAGGATTGTACTCAGTCAATAGCCTATTGGAAAAAGGTATTAGAATTCGATCCTGAAAACAAACAGGCAAAGGATTCTATTAAACAGATTGCGGCTGATAAGAGTTGTAAATAATTTTATTGAATGTTTCTTATAAAGGCGAGCAGGTTATTCCTGTTCGCCTTATTAATTTCAAGTAGATGAAATCTTACTATGTTTACGGTTAGAATAATTTTAATATTTATTTAAATGAGAAAATTGTTTTACTCAGCCCTCATTGGTTTAGTGCTTTTTGAAATTTTAAATGTATATTTCATCATGCCTATGCCTGGCAGCCAGCAGATGAACAGTATTGGCCTTGCTTATTTTTTGTATTCGTGGCGATGGATCTTCAGATCAATTTTCTGTATGCTGATATTAGTTTCTTTTCTGAAAACAAGCTGGAAACGTAAATGGATTCCTATAGTAGTGCTGGTTGTTTTATCACCAGTTATTTACGCAATTAATTTTAAAATGTCAGCCGATCATATGTTTCTTCAAACAAATAAATTGGTAATGGCTGATGCTTCTGCAAACAAAGTGGAAACATCACGCCTGGTGATTGGTGTGACGAAAAATGGATTTGCAAAAGCGTATCCAGTTCAGTTTTTAGGTTATCACCATCAGGTTTTAGATTCTTTAAATGGCGAACCCATTATCGTTACCTACTGCACCGTGTGCAGAACCGGTAGGGTGTATCAACCTATTGTTAACGGCAAGTATGAAACTTTTCGATTAGTAGGTATGGATCATTTCAATGCCATGTTTGAAGATGCAACCACAAAGAGCTGGTGGCGACAAGTAAACGGTGATGCAATAGCAGGAAAGCTTAAAGGGGAGCATTTGCCGGAATTTTTCAGTACGCAAACATCTTTAGCTGACTGGTTACAATTACATCCAAACAGTTTAATCATGCAACCCAATGCTGTTGATTCTACAAATTATGTTTCATCAGATTATGAAAACGGAACATCGAGCAATACTTTAACCGGAACCGATTCTTTATCTTGGAAAGATAAATCTTGGGTGGTGGGTGTTAAAGTCAATCGTCAAACAAAAGCTTACGACTGGAACCAATTAGTTGCCAAAAGAATTATTAATGATCAAATAGGTGGTGTTCCCGTGCTGATTATGATAGCAGCTGATAATAAGAGTTTTTTTGCTTTTGAAAGAAATGCAGATACCGATGTGTTTAGTTTAAGAAGTGATACATTAATTCAAAGTAGTTCTCAATACCATTTGGATGGAACAGCAATGGGTGCTTATGCTTCTTTAAAAAAAATTCCTGCTTACCAGGAATTCTGGCATAGCTGGCGCACGTTTAATCCTGAAACAAAAGTTTATTAAATTTAATCGCTTAATATTTATTAAATTACAAAGAGAATATTAATTATTCTATTGCTGCAAATTTATTTCATTTCTGATAAAACAGTGGAGAACTAAAGGTAATGTAAATGGGAGTGTATATTTAAAAAATAGATGAATACGAAAATGAAACCCTTTACTACAATATTATTCTTTTTGCAACTATTAATTTTTTCTGTTGTTCAGTCCCAAACTTTATTTACCAGAATAATTCCTGTACAATCGGGTGTCAACTTTTCGAATAGGATTATAGAAACTTCAGCAGTTAATTTATTAGCATACGGCTATTTATACAATGGAGGAGGTGTAGCGGTTGGTGATATTAACAATGATGGATTGCTGGATTTGTATTTCAGTGGGAACATGGTTCCAAATAAGTTATACCTAAACTTGGGCAATTTTAAATTTAAGGACATAACAGCAAGTGCTGGCGTTGATGCAGGATTGGGTTTTAAGACAGGGGTTACTATGGTAGATATTAATGGAGATGGTTTAATGGATATTTATGTTTGTAAATCAGCTTTAGAGGATCCCGAATTAAGAAGAAACTTGCTTTATATTAATAATGGCAACCTCACTTTTACAAATAAAGCCAAAGAGTTTGGAGTTGATGATGAGAGTTTTACAACACAAGCTTACTTCTACGACATGGATCTGGATGGAGATCTGGATTTGTTTTTGTTGAATCATCCTGAACATATGAGTTATGCAAATAAAATAGATTTAACGTATGATGAAACAGGAAAATTAATAGCATTGAAAGACACGCAGCGAACTTATGTAAGTTACAGATATTATGAGAACGATCGCAATCATTTTACAGATAAAACTTTAGCTGCTGGTTTTGGCACATATGCATTTGGCCTTAGCGCAATTATTGATGATTTTAATGGCGATGGTTATCCTGATATATATGCGTGCAATGATTTTCATTATCCTGATTATTTATTTATCAATAACAAGAATGGGACATTCACAAACAGATTGGATGAATTTTTCGGCCATACGAGTAATTCGTCAATGGGCTCTGATTATGCTGACATCAATAACGATGGTTTGCCTGATTTGATGGTGCTTGATATGTTACCCGAATCGTTTCAGAAACAAAAACTATTAAAACCACCTGTAAATTACGATATCTTTTACAAGCGCATTAAATATGGCTTTGGCACTCAGTATGTCAAAAATGTTTTGCAGTTAAATAATGGTAATAATAGCTATTCAGATATAGCTTATTTGTCGAATGTAGCATTTACCGATTGGAGCTGGGCTCCTTTAATTGCTGATTTTGACAACGATGGATGGAAGGATATTTTTATTACTAATGGTTATCTTAAAGATGTAACTGATTTAGATTATTTAGTTTACAATAGCGATTCGTTGGTGAAGAGAATGTTGAAAGAAACAAACAAAGTCGACACTTTAAAACTACTGGAAAACATTCCTTCTACCAAAGTATTAAATTATTTTTTCCGAAACAATGGTAACCTAACCTTTAATAATTTAAGCAGCACTTGTGGGTTGGATATTCCATCTTTTAGCAACGGTGCAGCATACGCTGATTTAGATAATGATGGCGATCTCGATTTAATAGTTAACAATATCAACGAAGAAGCGTTTCTCTATCGAAACAATTCTGATCTTAAAGATGATGCAAATTATATTCGCTTCAAGTTAAATGGACCTATAGGTAATGTGTTGGGAATTGGAGCCGTTGTTGAGATTGAAACACCAGATGGTGTTAAGCAAATACAGCATTTTATGCCCAACAAAGGATTCATGTCTTGTCATGAACCCTTTGTACATTTTGGTATAGGTCAAAATGTTTTTGTTAACGTAAAAATTAAATGGCTCAACGGTACTTCACAAAAATTAAATTCATTGGGCGCAAATAAAATATACAATCTGGATTATTCCAATGCCACTAACGATATTAAAGGGGAGGAAAACAACTTTAAGTTTTTCTCAACCATCACTAGTGAAACAAATGTCGCATTCAAACAAATTGAAAACGAGTATATCGATTTTAAACTTGAACCCTTGTTACCTCATCAGTTTTCACAAATGGGCCCTGCCATTTCGGTGGCCGATGTAAATGGCGATGGTACTGAAGATTTTTTTATTGGAGGCAGCAAGGATAATGAAGGTGTACTATTTGTGCAGGATAAAAAAGGAAAATTTTCAACACTTAAATCCTCCGATATTATAGCCGATAAAGGATTTGAGGATACAAATGCAGAATTTTTTGACGCAGACAATGATGGTGATAAGGATTTATTGGTAGTGAGTGGAGGAAATGAATTTCCTGAAATAAATTCGATGTATCCGGTGAGATTATACCTAAATGACGGAAACGGTATTTTTACAAAAAGCAAAACCTTTCCGGTTATTTATACCAGTGCTAAAGCAATTGCCATAAGTGATTTTGATAAGGATGGAGATGCTGATATTTTTATTGGTGGAAGAGTAGTGCCGGGTCATTATGGATTAATTCCTAAAAGTTATTTATTGCAAAATGATAAAGGAAAATTTGTTGACATCACCGCACAGGTTCCAGCTCTTGAAAATATTGGAATGGTTACAGATGCTATCTGGAATGATATAAATTTAGATGGTTGGAATGATTTGATTATTGTAGGCGAATGGATGCCTATTACAATTTTTTACAATGATAAAGGCAGCTTAAAAAACAAGCCTATTGTTATGCAAAACACTTATGGTTGGTGGAACACCATAGTTGGTACTGACATTGATAATGATGGTGATATTGATTTGTTAGCTGGCAATGTTGGCATGAACACAAGGTATAAAGGCAATGAACAATATCCTATCACAATGGTAGCAGCCGATTTTGATTCAAACAAAAGTACAGATTGTGTTATTTCGCTTTATCAACAAGGTGTTAGTTATCCCGTTTCAACTCGTGATAATTTATTAGATCAGATGAATTTTTTAAAAAAGAAGTTTTTGCGTTATCATGATTATGCTAATGCAACCATCAATGATATTTTTTCTTCAGAGAAATTAAGCAAAGCACAAACATTCAAAGCTAATAATATTGCCAATGCTATTTTTATCAATGATGGCAGTGGTGTTTTTACACAACAGCTATTATCATCCAAAGCGCAAATATTTCCCATCAATGCAATTGTTGCTGACGATTTTGATAAAGATGGTTTAAAAGATTTGTTGGTGGCAGGTAATGATTATTCCACCGAAGTGGAATCAGGTCGAAATGATGCCGGTATAGGTTTGTTCTTAAAAAACTTTGGCAATAATAAATTTCGAGCTGTGTCGGTTAATCAAAGTGGATTTTTTGTTCCCGGTGATGTTAAGTACATGAAACGTATTAAAATAAATAATAAACCTTGTTTTATTATTGGTAAGAACCAGGGCGAGTTGCAGTTTGTGAGGCATAATAATTAATTTAGTTATTAAACGAAAACTTCTTCCGCTGCACTTCCTCCAGTTTTTCTTTTCCCTGCACCACTTTATAAAATTTATTCATTGCAACATCTTTATAAACAGTTGCAATGTTTTTTCCATCAGGAAAAATAATTTCTATTGCATCAATATTTTTTGCATTTCCCAAACCAATTTCCTGTTGCAGGCTCGATGATCCGAACGATCCTCCAGTGCCACAGGTTAAATAAATATTTCGTTGTGCATCGCTCGAATCAGTAACAGAAATTTTTATGCGAGCGCCAATAGCTTTTTTATTACAGGTGGTTCCTTCTAGTTGCAGCGTAATCCAATTGTTTTTATTTCCGGGATTTTCAAACAATGCATTCGGAAAAACATCGCCTTCCACTCCTCCGCCTATTACAATATAAATATCCTGGTCGCCATCATTATCAATATCACCCCATGCAACACCATGTCCTTTTTGAATATGGCCAAAACCACCGCTGTAAGTCACTTCGCTAAAAAATTTTCCTGCATCGTTATGAAACATACGGTTGGGAACAATTGCCCGGTAGTCAGGTGTTCCAGTGCCGAGGTAAAAATCCGGCCAGCCATCATTATCCAAATCACCAAAGTTAGAACCCATACTGTAGCATACACGGTTTTCAAAACCTAATTCATTCGTGACATCCGTAAAAGTATTGTTCCTGTTATTGCGATAAATATGCGGTGTGGCAGCAATGCGTTGCCCGCCTGTGTATTCAATGGCAGCATCATAACCGGCAAGGTTAAAACGCGCACTGTATCCCGAAACAAAAATATCCTGCCATCCATCGTTATCATAATCAAAAAACCAGCAGGGAAAACTATACACCGGCTCTTCAATGCCTGCTGATGAACTAATGTCTTCAAACTTCCAGTCATCAATCGAAGTGCCTCCCTTATTTAAAAACAATTTATTTTTCATTCCAAGTACTGAGCAATATAAATCCGGCAAGCCATCATTATTTATATCGCCCCATGTAACGCCTTTTACATACCCTTCAAAGTCCATTTTTAATTTTGAAGCAACGTTTGTAAAAGTTCCGTTTTTATTGTTCAGATAAAATTCGCAGGGATGCGGATTGCCAGGTTCCGATTCATTTCCAATGAAGAGATCAAGATAACCATCATTATTAAAATCAGCCCATGCAGCGGTTTGCGTTGGATGAAATGAAAGTAATCCTGATGCAATAGTTACATCTTTAAAAGTTCCGTCACCATTATTTTTTAAAAGTGAGTTTGGATGATTGCCTCCACTACGCAACCATCCGCCACGCAACACCAGCACATCTTCAAAGCCGTCATTATTATAATCGGCATGTATAAGATTGAGCCCGCTCACAATTCCTGTTAACCCGGCCTGCACTGTAACATCTTTAAAAGTTCCATCGCCATTATTGTGAAAAAATTTTAACTGATCACGCAATCCGTACGATGAACACATAATGTCAAGATATCCATCATGATCAAAATCTTCCATGCACAATCCACCAGCTAATCCGTTTTGATCCACCCGCGCATCAGGAGCTGCATCACTCCATTTTGGAAAATCAGGATAGGATTTGGAATCATTCAATGGAATAAAATAGTAGGCGGGCACACTGTCAGGATATTTTCCAATCGTCATGTAGGCAATATTTAGGAGCCAACGCGATTGCAGATCCGCAGAATTTTTATCCAGCATTTTTTCATACAATGTAATTGCCTTTCGCGAACCTTCCGTTAATTTGTGAATGCCGGTACCTTGTATGGGAATGATGCAGGATTGAGATGTATGATTGGAACAACAGTTTTGCTGCTCACCCAAACGCATATAGGCAATGCCAAGCAGAGAATAAAATTTTTCAGGCACATTAAAATTTATTGAATCAGCAGATTTTAAAACCGATTCAAACTCTTTAATGGCATCTGGTGTTTTACCCGCTTGCAATAATTCATAAGCCAGCGAAGCCTGTTTATCCAAACGTTTTTCAAAACTTGCATTTTCCATTTCCTTGCGGATTAAATCTGCTCGTTGCGAATTAAGATAGAATACAGATGCCGGAGTAGAAGTATCCGCAATAGTTTTCAGTATTTCCACCATTTGCTGAGTGCCATTTTGTTTTTTTGAATTAACATGCTGGCAAAATGCAAACAGTGGAATGCTGAATGCAAATACTAAAACTATTATTCTATAAATCCGCTTCATCTTTTCTGTTTAAGCAGGACAAAGGAAATCAAATTTTATGGATTGATAGAGAAAATATTTTATCAGTCTCGTTTTTATTGAAATCAATTAATGTATTTACTTTGAAGAAATATTTACAGCAGATTAACATGAAATCCAAAACCGATTACATACCGCATCTTGCCAAAGACAAAAAGCTTAAAAAAATAGTAGGCACCCAAACCATTGCTTTAAAGAGATATACTAATGTATGTATCCGACTATGTGCCTCTATCATGAGCCAGCAACTATCCACAAAAGTTGCAGATATTATTTACCAGCGCTTTTTGAATTTGTTTAATGGGGCAGAACCCATCCCCGAAATGATTCTAAAAATAAAACCCGCTACATTACGAAGCATCGGGCTCAGCAATGCCAAAGTAAGTTACGTACACAATGTGGCACGCTTTGCCGTGGAGATAGGAATGGATGCAAAACTGCTTAGCAAAATGAGCAACGAAAAGGTAATCGAATACCTAACCCAAATAAAAGGAGTAGGACAATGGACCGTTGAAATGCTCTTGATGTTTACATTGGGCAGAGAAGATGTTTTTGCCGTAGATGATCTCGGCATACAAAACAGCATGATCGAACATTACAAATTAGACCGCACCGATAAAAAAAAATTCAGACAACAAATGCTCCAAATTTCTGCTAAGTGGAGCCCCTATCGAACGTATGCTTGCTTGCATTTGTGGCAATGGAAGGATACTGCCATAAAAACTGAGAAAAGTTTAAAAACCAAAGCGGCTAAGAAATCAAAATAAATAGTTTGCAATTCCATCGCCCTTGTTTATTGAGCCACACCAACGCATAAAAAAAATAACCTCCGCCCTTTTACAAGCGGAGGTTATTTTAAATTACTTAAATCCTAAATCTTCAAATCCTAAAATCAATTAATAGGATTTAGTTCCACCGATAGCGATTCATGCTCACCACCGGCAATCTTAACATTCGTTTTAGTCACAGGGCTATAACCTGGCACCTCATAAGTCACATCATAAACCTCAGGGCTAATTTCCTTAATCATATACTGTCCTTCAGTATTCGTCATCTCTTCAAATGTAACCACCTTCTTCTTATTATTCAAAGGGTTCGGCTTACTCACAGCAATCACCTTCACCCCGTATAAGGGTTGTTTCGTCACCGCGTCCACAGCCAATCCTGCAATATGAGCAATCTTAAATGCCGGGTTCATTTCTGTTCGCGCATTCGTATAATTCTCCCAAAACTCAAAAGCCGATTCCTTATATATAGCCATTAAATTATCCGTGCGTTTCTTCAGCAAATTATTCAAATCCTTCACTTGTGTAGTCAGACTTTTAGTAAATCCCTTTCTTGTCGAAATTTTAATTCGCGGCACATTTAACAGTGCATTAAAATCATTAATCGCAAGTATCAATACTGATAAATCACCGGCTGTAATCGAATATTCAGTCTTATCCGTTGCCGCCATTCCATTAGCCGTTCCATAAATACGATCTGCCAAAGTCTTAGCCATCAAATCCGACCCAAACTTTATTTTCGATTCACTCACATTCATTTCAACATACAAAGTCGTGTTCCCCGTTGCCGAAGCAAATGCTTGCACCTTCCTGCGCATACAGTCGGCAAGCTTTGCCATAGCTGCCTTCTTTTCCTTTTTTGTTGCAGTAAACGCCTCTGTTGGGGCCGTCTGTGCTGCCACAGTGCCTTCCAGGTTCGCAACTCCAATTTCCAGTTCATCATAGGCCGCTTGCATCGGGGCACTTCCTCCCCATATTGCATTATTGCTAAACAACACCTGCCTAACCGTCCTAAACATGTTTAGCATCATTCCAATTCTTTGATTAATTTTTTTTGCGCTCATAGCTTTTTTTATTAAATTATTATTTTTTCTTAGTCTAACGTTATCTATTAATTTTAGTTTCAATTTCATTTCCATTACTTCAATCACTCCTCTTCAATCCTCAATCACACCCTCTTTTACATCTAATCCCAAAATAAAGTTTCATTTCCTCAATTATTTATTTTAAAAAACAAAACTATTCTCCACAAGCACCATACGCGCTGTATATTCCCCTCTGTGTGTCGCCTGTGCATAAGGGAGAGGGGTTAGGGGTGTGTCCTTCCACCCACCAACAAAAACAATAAACAACATACCATACTCAATAATCCAACCATAATATTTATTACACCGCAATTTTAAAAGCCATCATATTTTTGTTTACGTTTGATTTCTAAATCCAAACCATAATGAAAAATTTATTTACTCCACCCCACAGTTTAACTATCATTATTGTGGCTATTTTTCTTTTTGCTAATCAAATGATTTTGGCGCAATCATTATCTGTAACACTCACCCCATCCAATCACAACGATTTTAATATAACCTGCTTTGGGGCGCAGGATGGTAGTATAACTGCTAATGCATCTTACGGCATGCCCCCTTATACCTATAGCTGGAGTAATGAAGCTACCACCCAAACCATTTCCAACCTTGCAGCAGGTTATTATCATGTTATAGTACACGACAACCTTGGGGCTTATGCCGAGGCTGAAATAACTTTAGTGGAGCCCACCCAATTCAGAACCCCATCGTTTAGTATTTACATGTATGCCAACTATAAAAACGTATCTTGCTTTTATTGTAACGATGGCTCCATAGCTACCAGTGTTGAAACCGGTATTGCACCTTACACTTTTGAGTGGGCCGATGGCCCCACCACACAAGACCGCACCAATCTTTTTGCCGGACAATACACCCTCACTGTAACCGATGCCAATGGCTGCACCGTTAGCTCGCAGGCAACACTCTACAAACCCGACCGTGACGACTGGCAGCAAAATGGTAACACTGGAACCAACCCCTCCACACAATATATCGGCACATCTGATAATAAAGATTTGGTGTTTAAAACAAATGCAAGCGAGCGTTTAAAAATAAAAGCAAATGGTCAATTGCAGTTCTCAAAAGGTACGTTAAAAGTAGATTCTGCATCCGCTGATAGTGCAAGAGTTGCTTACATAGATCAGGATGGGATATTAAGGAGTGGTGGCGACAATGCACAACGTTGTACATTCCTAACTAATAAATGGTATTCAAGTTCTTGCACAGGAGCAAATCCAAATGATATTTTTAATTATCCATCTGGAAATGTTGGAATAGGAACAGTGTCTGTTCCTAACGGTTATAAACTTGCAGTGAAGGGAAATGTTATTGCTGAAAAAGTATATGTGCAACTATATGCTTCATGGCCTGATTACGTTTTTAAAGACGATTATAAATTAATGCCTCTATCAGAATTAGAATCTTTTATTAAGTTAAACAAACATCTCCCTGATATGCCCTCAGCCGAAGAAGTTGAGAAAGATGGACATGATTTAGGAGATATACAAACCAAACTCTTAAAGCAAAACGAGGAATTAACATTGCACATTATTGAACTCAATAAAAGAATTGATGATTTAGTAAGCAAAATTTCAAAGAAGTGAAAAAGCTCCTAACACTTTTGTGTGGGCTTTGGATTAGTAGTGCAAATGCTCAAACTTATGTTCCTTTTCCTGATAGTAATGCAATGTGGAGTTATGTTACTTGTTATAACATCAATCCGAGTCCCCCTCCATTGATTATTAATTGTAACACCTATTATTATTTATTCGGAGGCGATTCTATTTTCAACGGCATAACTTATCATTCAGTTTATAGATACAATGATTCTACCCTTACCACCAATATGTATCATGGATTAATCAGGTTAGATACTTTACAAAAAAAGGTTTTTTATATAATATATGCGACAAGTGTAGAAAAAATGCTCTATAATTTCAACGCGAATATTGGGGATACGATGTGTGAGATAACCGCTTCCATTGTCACCTCGATTGATTCAATACTTACAAATACAGGATACAGGAAAAGATTTCATACAAATTTTGATGATGTTCTTGATGGGATAGGAAGTTTTTTTGATTTAATTTATGAAGTATATCTCGAAGCAACTTATAATATAAGTTGCTTTACACAAAATGGATCCCTTGTTTACATGAATCCTAACTTTTCATCCTGCAATTTGGAAATAGGGATCAAAGAGAAAAATAAATCTGTATCGGAAATATCAATCTCTCCAAACCCAGTGACAAATTGTTCTCATTTGATTGGAGATTTTTCCTTATCGGATAATGTAGTAATTGAGATATATGATTATACCGGTAGGAAAATTGTTAAAAGTTTGAAATCAACTTCTATGGATTTCACCCTCTGTAATAAAGACTTGAATTCAGGTTACTACATTTTAAAGGTCACCTGCAATAATAGAATATATGACCTGACATTTATAATGAATTAATTTAAAAACATGAAAAAAATTATATCCTTAAAAGTGTTCTTACTATTAACAATCACTGTTTTTGCACAGAGCGGTTGGATTAATTTGTCAACCTTTCCGGGAACTCCACGTGCCGGTGCTTGCGGTTTTAAAATTCGAGATGATATATATATTGGCTTAGGGACTAACATTGATACCTTGAGCCCAGGCTTCTTAAGTTATCTAAATGATTTTTGGAAATACAGTATTGGTAATGATAGTTGGAGTCAGATTGATAGCTTGCCAACTAACATCGTTTATAGCGATTCCAGAGGTTTGTCTGCCCACAATAAGGGATACGTTTTAGGTGGGAGACAAGATTCTCTTGGTACATTAGGAACCTCCAACAAGGTATGGGAATACAATCCAATTTCAGGAATATGGATATTGAAAAATACAATGCCGTTTACTACAGGTTTTAATATTGCATTCGAACTGCAAAATGAGCTTTATGTTAATAATCCAAATTATTTTAACAACGCATTTTTTAAATTCGATACATTAAATAATATTTGGGTAGCAATAAATGATACAATTGGATCAAATACGTTATATGAATATAAAAGCTGTTCTGTTACAACAGATGATCATAATGCATATATTTATGGAGGAGAAGATCAAACAGTGAGTCAGTGTTTGTGGCTTGATAAAATTTATTCGTATAACTCAAATGCTCAATCTTGGTCATTTGTTTCTCCTCAATTAAATTTGTTTACTTGTTATAGCAATGGTTTTCTGTTCCTTTTCGATAGCACTTTCTATTTCGGGAACGGAACTGATGATCCAGGTGGCTGGTGGTCACTTGGAAACAAATTTGATAATGTGTACAGTTATAATAAGTATACAAGTATAATTGACACATTGAATAATTTTCCCTTTGGTGCCAGTTCTGGTTTTAATTATTTTACAGTCAATAATTGTGGTTATTTATTCTGCGGAGCAGGTGGGATGAATGGGAATCGAGTAGTAAAGTTTTGTGCCGATTCAATCACTGGTATCAATGAAATTAATCAATATGTTAATTATATCATTTATCCAAATCCAATACATGACAAATTTAAATTATATTGTAATAACCCAATTTCTTCAATAAAAGTTTATTCTGCAGCGTTTGTGCTTGTGAAAACAATACTCTTACCTAACGTAACCAACCCTGAAGTAATGATGAACGAATTTTCCAACGGATTGTATTTTATTGAAGTTGTATCAGGAACAGACCGTAAAGCGATCTTTAAAAAAATAATCAAACTTTAACCAAAAAACATGAAAACAAAATTAGTATTCTCCTTATTTGTATGTTATGCGTCATGCTTGAACGACACAGCAATTTCAAACATTTGAACATTGAACGAACTGAACTTGACAAGGTATCAATCAAAACTTAATCTACATTTGCATCAATATTTTGAAATCAATTTAATTAATCGAACAAATAAAA
>JANNXV010000134.1:0-4256 GCA_031409815.1 Bacteroidota bacterium | reverse complement strand
AGCCTTTTGTGCGTCCACTTTTGAATTTGCTTCTGAAAGCAAACTATCCAGTTTAGCATTAACACCTTTGTATTTAATTAAGTCAGCATACGTATCATTTAGCTCTTTCTCTACATCAGCTTTAGCAGTAGATATGCTGTCAACTTCTGTGGTATAGGCAATTTCCATAACTGATTTACTATTCCATTGATAAAAATTGAAACCAATCGAAGCCATTAATAGAATTATAAGCAGCGTAACAGTTCCTCTATTTGATGATTGTTGACTCATGAGATGTAATTATTTCGGCTGCTAAAGTACCTTTTTAAGGATATTAATTCATTACATTGTTAATCATTAACTAATGATAACAAATTTCTTTGAAAAAAACTATACAATCTAATTCATAGGTGTTCCTTACGTTTTAAAAGGGATACCTTGCCACTGGTGAAATATCTTGTGTTGCAAAATCACTTTTCAAATATTTGTAATATCCGCTCACAGCAATCATTGCAGCATTATCAGTACAATATTCAAAAGCAGGTATATGCACTTTCCATCCGCTCAATTCTTGCTCTTTAAGCACCGTTTCTCTTAAAGCTGAGTTAGCCGAAACACCTCCGGCCAATGCAATATTTTTTATTCCGGTTTCAAGTGATGCAATTTTAAGCTTATGAAGTAATACTTGAACAATTGTGTGTTGTATCGATGCACATAAATCAGCCAAATTCTTAACAATAAACTGATCATCGTTTTCAGTTTGCTTTTTAAGAAAATAGAGAATGGCAGTTTTTAATCCACTAAAACTATAATTCAAGCCTGGACTCTCGGGTTTTGGAAATTTAAAGGCAAGCGGATCTCCTTCCTTTGCGTATTTATCAATTAATGGTCCTCCTGGATAAGGTAAACCAAGCATCTTAGCAGCTTTGTCAAAGGCTTCTCCTGCTGCATCGTCAGTGGTCTGGCCAATTACTTCCATCAAATTGTAGTCCTTTACCATAACAATCTGTGTATGTCCTCCAGAAACTGTTAAACACAAAAAGGGAAACAATGGCGGGTCAAAACTTGTATCTCCGACAGGGCTTGCAAAATTTGCTAATACATGCGCTTGCATATGATTTACTTCAATAATAGGAATACCTAATGCAAGGGCAAACGATTTCGCAAACGAAGTGCCTACGAGCAAGGAGCCAATAAGTCCCGGGCCACGGGTAAAAGCAATAGCATTCAACTCCTGTTTGGCTACCTTTGCCTTATGCAAAGCTTCGTTTACAACTGGTATAATATTTTGTTGATGTGCTCTGGATGCAAGTTCTGGAACAACACCACCCCATGCTTCATGCACTCTTTGACCCGCAATAACGTTCGACAGCAATTTGTTATCAATTGTAACAGCGGCAGATGTTTCATCACACGAAGATTCGATACCTAAAATGTAAACAGGTTTATTGTTCATAATTCGGCCACAAAAATACGATTACTTAAAAAGGTTCGTTTTTATTTACATATCCATTTATTAACTACTAAAAATTATTAAAAAGGCATTAAAAATATCAGGATTTGCATTGCTTGCGCTAATCATTTTAGCACTTGCCTTGCGTGCATTGATAGTGATGCCTGTGGTGCAAAGTTGGATTGTAAACCGAGTTACGACCTATTTATCGGATGAGTTAAATACTACAGTTAGTATTAAGGGTGTTGATATCGAGTTTTTTAAAAAAATTGTATTAGAGGATATTTATATAGAAGATCTGCAACACGATACTTTGCTTTTTGCACCAAAACTTAAAGTTGATATCAGACGCTTTAATTTTAAAAAGCAACAGCTGGTTATTAGTTCAGCCGAGCTTGAAAATGCGCACATCGAACTAATCCGATACAAAGACATTAGCGGATTGAACTTTGAATTTCTGGCAGATTACTTTTCACCATCAGAAAAGGATACTACGCCATCAGCCCCTTGGGAAGTTAAATTGAGGAATGTCAAACTTAAAAACACAACATTTTCCTATCGCGATTTGCGATGGAATGATACTACCACTTGTATTGATTGGGAAGACGTTGCAGTTAAAAATCTAAATGCTGATCTTGGAGATTTTCGGGTGGAAGACGATACCCTTTTGTTTTCAATCAATCAGATTTCATGTACCGAAAAAAGTGGTTTTAGAGTAGATCATTTTAGTGCCGATGTTAAGGCAGCTACACATTATTTCGACTTTAAAAAAGTAAGCATTCAATCTCCACTAAGTGATGTGAAAGGCAGCATTGATTTTACCTTTAGTGATTGGAGCGATTTTGACGACTATATTCATAAAGTTCGAATGAAATCCTCATTCCAAAAGAGCAGACTTGCTTCTGAAGACTTAAAATATTTTGCTTCCGAGCTAATCGGTTTGCACAAGACAATTAATTTCTCAGGTGATATCAAAGGAACTGTTGACCGGCTGAAAGCCAAAAATCTGGAGATAATACACACCTCCCAATCATCTTTTAAAGGTGATGTAGTATTAAATGGCTTGCCAAATATTGAAGAGTCGTATATCGAATTGGATGTAAAAGAACTTAAGTTAAATAAAAGGGACCTGGAAAGTATTCCTTCATTTCCTTTTGATTCAGGTGGAAAGATTTCAATTCCTTCTAATCTTGAGTATTTAGGAACCTTAAATTTTAAAGGCAAGTTCAGCGGTTTTTATAACGACTTTGTGGCTTATGGAAATGCAACAACCGATTTGGGTTATTTTTCATCAGATATCAATTTAAAAATTGGTGATGGAAAGACTCCAGCACAATACTCTGGTCACTTAAGTACTATGCGTTTCAATATTGGAAAATTATTGCGCCTCGATAAGGACATTGGTATCTTAACGGCTAAAGTGGAAGTAAAGGGTAGTGGTTTATCGATAGAAAGAATTAATACTAAACTGGAAGGAAATATTATTGAATTACAAGCCCTCGGCTACACCTATCAAAATATTAAGGTGAAAGGTGACATGTCAAAAAAGTTGTTTAATGGATCAATTATAGCCAAAGACAAAAACGCGGATTTTGATTTTAACGGTCAAATTGATTACAAAGGAAAACTACCGGTTTTTGATTTTGTGGCAAACATTAATAAAGCTAACCTCGCAGTGCTAAATTTACTTGGAAGAGATTCTTCAAGTAGTTTATCAACCCATGCTGAGTTACATTGTGTTGGTAATAGCATTGATAACTTGATTGGATCATTAAATTTTAGCAATACTAATTACATTGAATATCCGCGAGGAATTACGCTCAATAATTTAGCCCTTACATCATCAGAAAATAATAATGAAAGAAAAATTGTTTTGGAGTCGGATTTCGCAAATGCAACTATGACTGGCAATTTTAATTTATCACAAATATTTCAATCAACTGCTTTCATTATCAATCAGTATGTACCGGCTATCAATTATAAGGGTAGTATTCAGAACAATAATCAAACTTTTGTTTATCATATCGACTTAAAGGAAACAAGGGGAGTACTTGATGTGTTATTACCTGAATTAAGTATAACTGCGAATAGTTCAATCGATGGCCATTTTAATACCACACGCGCAGATTTTAGCACGTCAATGAAATCGGATGAAGTTAGTTTTAGTGGAATTCGATTTACTGACGTAGAAATTTCATGTAAAACAGCTAGTGATCAATTAATTGTTTTTGCTAAACAAGATGCAATCCAAATTAATGATAGTCTTACTTATTATAATGTGTTTTTAAATGGCAGTGCGAATCGGGATTCTGCAAATTTTAATTTATTAGTCGCAAATAAAGATTCGAGTATTTCGAAATTGAATACAGATTTTAAATTGTATTTTCTAAGACAAGGGTTAACTGCAATTAAATTTAATCCTATCGAAATGATTGTTGATGGGCATATATGGGAATTAGATAAAAGTAACACAATTACTATTGATGGTTCAACAGTTATGTTCGATAAATTTAATTTCAAATCTGGTATTCAGTCGGTAGATATTAACGGAAAAATAGCTCCTGATATCAAAGATAAATTGTCATTTGATTTCTCTCAATTTGATATTAGCATTTTAAACGAAATTTTAAAAAGCTATAGTATTCAGCTGGGTGGAATAATGGATGGAGAAGCTAGTTTATCTGCTGTTTACAATCGTCCAGTTTTTAACAGCAATGTTAAGGTAAAGCAACTCAGTTTCTATAATGATACTTTAGGTGATGCCCAAGTTTAAAGTGAATGGAATACCGCAGAAAATGTGGTTAATATCACAGGTACAGTTGAT
>JANNXV010000133.1:0-2838 GCA_031409815.1 Bacteroidota bacterium | reverse complement strand
CAGGCCTTGCAACAGCAATTTGATTTTCGCATTTTTTCGGGCATAAGAGATTATAATGTAAAAGCAGACTTTAATTATTTCCCCAGCATTTTGCATAATGTAAAATTCGGGTTCAACTATGTTTATCATCGCCTCACTCCTACCAATGCTTATGCAAGATCAGGCGATGTGGTTTTTGATTTGGGCGAAACTGTTAGATTGTATGCGCACGATGCAGCCATTTATGTTAGCGATGAATGGGATATCACCGAGCGATTTAGGTTAAATGCAGGATTGAGAGGAACTTTGTTTATTCAAACTGGCCCCTTTACTCGGTATGTTATTGATCCGGTTTTTCCAACCCAATTTACCGACACCATTTATTACGATAAAGGTGATGTGGTTAAGCGATACAATCATGTGGAGCCTCGCCTTAGCATGCGATATGAACTCAATAAAGTTTCGTCTCTCAAAGCATCTTATACCCAAAATTACCAGTATATCCATCTGGCATCCATTTCTTCCGCTTCATTGCCAACCGATGTTTGGGTGCCCAGTTCTGATAGAGTAAAACCACAGTTCGGAACGCAGTATGCTTTAGGTTACTTCCGCAATTTCAAGGATAACGAATACGAGACTTCGATTGAAGGCTATTATAAAACCATGAAGAACCAGATTGAATATCGCGAAGGAGCGCAACCCGATCAGGATGTTAAAAACAATACCGATAATAATTTTGTTTTTGGAGAAGGTTGGAGTTATGGATTAGAGTTTTTTGTTAAAAAAGCAATGGGCGATTTTAGTGGATGGGTTGGTTACACACTTGCCTGGACCAATCGAAAATTTCCTGATTTAAATAGAGGAGCCACCTACCCTGCAAAATACGATCGCAGACACGATGTGTCTATTGTGCTTAGCTATTCAAAAAGTAAGAGATGGACGTTTGGTTTGATTTGGGTGTATGCTACAGGTGATGCATTATCGCTACAAAACGAGCGTTATACTGTTGCTGCCTCGCCACCGGTAAATTTTAATCAGGGTACAACCTCCAGCAATTTTTATTTGTTGGGTGGTTATGGTGAGAGAAATGATTTCAGACAAAAGGCCTATCATAGATTAGATCTTTCAGCCACCAGGCAAGGTAAAAAACACAAGCAATGGCAAGGCGAATGGAATTTTAGCATTTACAATGTTTACTGCAGACTTAATCCTTACTTTATTTATTTTAATCAGTCGGGTAACACTGTAGATGGAACTGTTGAAATACAGGCAAAGCAAGTTTCGTTGTTTCCAATAATTCCATCTGCCACTTATAATTTTAAATTTTAATTTGGATGCGATCAACAAGAAAATATCAATTAGTAAGTAGTCATTTTTATGGGAAGCTGGTAGGTATGCTATTAATAATTATTAGTTTTTTTTCCTGCGAAACCGATATCACTGTAGATCTTCCGGTGCCTGAAAGTAAAATTGTAGTGGATGGATATGTAGAACCCGATCAGCCTATTTATGTATTGCTTACGCGTAACGCAGCCTATTTTGCTCCTATCAATCAAAACACCATTATTAATGCCGTTGAAAAAGGTGCTATTGTTACTGTGAATGATGGATTTATCACAGAACAAATGATTGAATTAGATACCACCATAAATGGATTTAGTGTATCGGGCTTTTATGTTTCGTTAAGTATGAGGGGCGTAAAAGGAAGAAAGTATAGTTTGAGTATTACTTCCGCCAAAGGTGAAGTGCTTTCTGCTTCTACTAATTTACAATATACTGTTCCGCTGGATAGTATTTGGTTTAAAAGCCTTGATAATAATGATACACTTGGTTTTGTTTGGGCTCGCTTAACTGAACCTGATACATTTGATAATTGCTATCGTTGGTTTGCAAAGCGCATGAGTAAAGACGCAGATTTTATTCCTCCTTTTGGCTCTTCATTTGAAGATAAATTCATAAACGGGCAGAGTTTTGATTTTGCTTATAACCGAGGTAGTATTCCAAATTCTACAGCACCTGATGATACCAGTGAAGAAGCTGGCTTTTTCAAGAAGGGTGATACCATAATCGTAAAGTTTAGTTCGATTGACAGAGGTGTGTATGAATTCTGGCGTGATGCTGAAGCACAGATCAGTAGTAATGGAGGTCCGTTTGCTTCTCCATCGAATATAAAAAGTAATGTAGTTGGCGGCCTAGGTTGCTTTGCAGCATATAGCTCTTCGTTTGATACATTAGTTGCAAAGTAAAGAAGCTGATTGAAATAATAATAAGACGGTGTATCGAACATGAAACACATTCAACAATTAATTGCTAAAGGTGAAGGCGATCAACTTGATTTCAAAAAGGAGATTAGCAGCAAAACCCGAATAGCTAAAACCATTGTTTCGTTTGCCAACCACAAAGGTGGCATTTTGCTGGTGGGTGTTAATGATGATAGAACCATTAGTGGAGTCAAAGTAGAAGAAGAGCGATTTATGCTTGAACAAGCAGCCGGATTTTTCTGCAAACCTGAAATTACTCTTGCCATTAATGAATGGAAGTTTGGTAAGAAAACGATTCTTGAAGCCGTTATTCCTATTGGTTTGGATAAACCTTATTATGCTAAAGATGAAGAAGGTAAATGGTGGGTACATATACGGGTAAAAGATCAAAGTCTTTTAGCAAGCAAAGTGGTGGTTGATGTATTAAAAAGGCAAGGTTCGCAGGAAAATACAGTAATTGAATATAGCAGCAAAGAAAAGGCACTGCTTGATTACCTAACCCTTAATCACCGTATCACCATTAAGGAATATTGCAAACTGATTAATATATCCCGATGGAGGGCCATAAAAATTATTGTCAACTTAGTGAGTGTTGGAG
>JANNXV010000132.1:0-5687 GCA_031409815.1 Bacteroidota bacterium | reverse complement strand
AATGCAACACGCGTCATGTGATGAGCAAAATCACAAACAGGATGACTCATGGTTTGATATTTTGCAGTGATGTTGCAAGATGCAGTGTAATCATACGTACCGAAATGCGCAGCAATACATCTCCCTTTACTTGCACGAATAAATTTCAGCAAAGGATTTTTTCCTTCTTCATCCATCACCGCTTGAGTGGCTTCCACCATCATCTCCATTTTTATAATTCCTAATGCAAGATTATTTTGCTTTTCAATTATCTCCAAAAAAAT
The DNA here is from genome assembly GCA_031409815.1 of Bacteroidota bacterium. Taxonomy (GTDB): domain Bacteria; phylum Bacteroidota; class Bacteroidia; order AKYH767-A; family OLB10; genus JANLUX01. Next base: position 5,424 of record JANNXV010000132.1, on the reverse strand, counting down.
TACGAGTGCTTCAATCTGTTCAGGTATGGTAACTTTTGGAAGCATCACAATAAAATTGTCAGGTAGCTGACCATTTGTTTTTTCTAAAAGCGTGGTGAGAAAAACATCAAGTGTTCTTACACCCCGTTGTTTTAAATCTTCTGTAAATGGTTTAATGCGTATGCCAATAAAAGGAGATATGGTTTTGTTCTCCATTCCAATTGCAAGTTCATTGGCCGCGTTTACAGCGGTTGCATCTTCTTCCTCATCCGAACGATTTCCAAAACCATCTTCAAAATCAATGCGGAAATCTTCCACCGCTTCGAGTTCCAGTTTCGCGATTATTTTATTATAAACAGTATAGGATAACCATGCTTTATTTTTTTTGCGTTGCTCTTGTTTCATCTTATCCAATTGCTGCTGCAGCTTTTTAATCTCCATTGCAGTTTTAGGTAAAGTTTTATATCCATCTAATTCAATCACATTTGCGAGCACAACAAAATTTGGAGCGTAAGTGGTAAAACTTTTCAATGCCGTTTTTCCCATTTTAGGCATACTATCGCTTTTGAAAAGATTGGCACCTCCATATACAGTATGCACCGGCTGACGGTCGGGTTTGTCGCCAGGATAAATATTTTGAAATTTAAGATTGAACCTTTTTAATTCATTGAGTATAATATCTCTTTCGTTTTGTGGTATTGATAATTTCATTGTGATTTTTATTGTTGCGAAGATATAAGTCCTCGACTTCGCTCAGACTGACTCTTGCGCGGGGTTATCTTGAGCGAAGTCGAAGGAGCGTAAGTCCAAGTGATGTTTGTTTTTTAAAGTCAAGTCTTCCTATTCAAATGATTCATCACCATTCTTAAATCGTTGTAATCATATTCGCTCATCTCTCTTCTGAAAGCTCCATAGTCAGGACTAACATGCCTTTTTATAAACGCTTCAAAAGTTTCAATTTTATCTGCAGCCATTACATTCTGCAGTTGTACATCGCCTGTCAAAATCCATTTTGCAATATGTGCTTTAACAGTCCCATTAGAAAGTGAACGTGCTTCCGCAATTTCTTCAATAGACAAACCTTGTTTATGTAACGCCAAAGTGTCTTTATATGTGCCGCCCTTTTCCTTTTTTGCTGAGGTATTTGATGTTTCTACTTTCTTAATTAACTGTCTGCTAATTTTTGGCGCGTCCATGTACAATTGTTCATTCATAAAGCCTGCTGCATACAATTGATGGATTTTATTCCAAAAATTTAATTCTATTTCTTGTAATAAAAGAACATATTTTTTCGCTTTGCTTTTATACGCCACCACAGTAATGTGATTATTCAAAGGGGTTATGATTTCATTAAATATGGAGTTGACAAAATAATCAATTGCCTTAGTGCAACGGTCTTTTAACGACTGTAGATTATTTGCATCTGCCTCAAATGCTTTGAGTAAGCTTTCCAATTGATTGTGAAATTTATTTGCAGTATCAATAATTGCCTGCAGCTCAGCAACTACTTTAATATTTAAGCTAATGGCTACTTCCTTTTCAGGGATATCTTTCGCCTCAAGAATATCTTTCCATTCCACAATTGGAACAATTAGTTTAGTAAATGTGAAAACTTTTCTCAATTGCTGTCGTGCAAAACGGGATTTGGCATCTGCTAATAAATATTCAAGTTGTGCTGCATGATGATGTTTTGAAGAAAACGAATCTATCTTCTCGTCATTATACAAAACATTTTGGGTGATACGTGAATGCAAAACAATTCCTTCTAAGGTTGTACACCGACTCAGCGCAACATACACTTGTCCAGCAGCAAAAGATTTTCCTGCATCAATTATCACTTTATCAAAAGTTAACCCCTGGCTTTTATGAATGGTTACTGCCCATGCCAATCTTAACGGATATTGTGTGAATGTTCCTAGCGTATGCTTTTGAATTTTTTCGGTTTCCTTTTCTATACTATAATTAATATTCTCCCATGTTTCACGGTGCAACTTAAACTCTTCCTTAGTGTCATTAAATTCTACTGTTATTTCACCGCGGTCAACTTCTTTAACAACGGCAAGCTTGCCATTGTAATACTTTCCACCATCCACATCATTCTTAATAAACATCACCTGGGCGCCTTCTTTAAGATTAAGTATGGATTCACAGGGATACATATTCTCAGGAAACTCGCCTTCTATCTCCGCATCAAACGAATCAATAAATCCCGGAAGTTTTTGCAATTCATTTTGGTTCACCTCATCTGCTTTGCGATTGTGTGTACTTAATAAAATATATCCATCTTCCTTAGGATCAAAATCAGGATGGTATCTTTCTTCCAAATGCGCATAATCTTCTTCCTGCATATCGCGGTTGCGTATGTTGTTCAGGATATTCAAAAATATCTGATCTTGTTGACGATAAATTTTCTTCAACTCAATTTCTGCAGCATCCAATTTCTGATACACTTGCGAATCAAAAAAATAGGGACTTGTATAATACTTACTTACAATGTTCCATTCGTTATCACGAACTACCGGAGGTAACTGGTGCATGTCGCCAATCAACATTACCTGCACACCACCAAACGGATTTCTGTTTCTGCGAACTGCCTGCATCACATAATCAATTGCATCCAATACATCACAACGCACCATACTCACTTCATCAATTATCAGCATTTCCAATTCTTCGAGCACTCTGCGCTTCTGCCTATCGAATCGTAATCGGCTTATTAAAAGTCTTCGGTTGGTAGCAATATTCATGTCAACAAATTCATCTGACGGAACAAAGGCAGTAATTGGCAAATGAAACATCGAATGAATGGTAACACCACCTGCATTGATGGCGGCCACTCCGGTTGGGGCTACCACTACAAAATTTTTTGTGGTTTTGTTAGCAATGTGTTTGAGCAATGTTGTTTTACCTGTGCCTGCTTTCCCGGTAAGAAATATATGCTGGTCAGTGTGGAGAGCAAATTGTTCGGCTAAAAGGAATTCGTGATTCTCCATTGGTATATTAAGCTATTAAGTTATTGGGTTGTTTAGTTGTTAAGCAAATGCTGTCGTTTGATTTCATTAATTAAAAATAATATTTTCCGGAACAACTAAACAACCTAATAACTAAAATCAGCTTCCACGATAGGTAGTATATCCATATGGATTCATTAACAATGGAATATGATAATGTGTGGAATCGGTAATTTCAAATTCAATGGCGACTTGCGGATAAAATGATTTGATACTTTGATTGTTGAAGTATCCATAGGTATCAAAAACGAGTTTATACATTCCGGGGCTCACCAATTTTCCTGATGGCAATAAATCACTTAAACGACCATCTGAATTGGTTCTCCCATTCGCCATTCGGTCCCACTTTCCATTTAAGAAATGTTCCAAAATAATGCTAACTCCTTCAGCCGGTTTGCCAACAGAAGTATCTAATATATGTGTGGTAATTTGACTCATGCAAATAATTTTTCAATACGAAGATGCATAATTTTATTCTGTTCGATGGCAGCAATTTTCATTTCTTCTGGAGCATTGTTTTGTAATCGTTGTTTTAAAAGCACTAACATTTCTTCTGCTGATTTGCCGGTTGCACAAACAATAAAAATATAACCGAACTTTAATTCATAGGCATCATTTAATTCCTTTAACTCTTTCAAAACAATTTGTGAAGCTGAATTTATACTTACCTGCTCATCCGAAGCCCATTGTGCAGTAGAAGCAAATTTTCTCTCCAATGATTTTACATCCCCAATTTTTGGATGATGAGAAAATGCTTCGAGCCAATGCTCCTTGTTACAACTAAACCATATTTTATCCGACTCCGCTTTCACTTCCTCAATAGATGCAAATGGAAATTTCTGTGAGAGCTGCTGCACCCAATTTGTACAACCACAACATTTGAAGAGTTCTTCTTTTTGGTGTTGAGGTGTTAAAGAGTTGAAGTGTTGAAGTGTCATCAAAGCTAAATTTTACCGGTCATTTTCTTAAACTGATTTGGATAATACATCATTCGCCAAAACGCTGTATTCGGCAAATATTTTTCTGTCAATATCGTCAAATTGACTTTTATCAAAGCTATAACTAAAATGACCCGATTTAAGCAAATGTATATAATCGCAAACCAGGGTGAGTGGATGCAGGATATGTGATGAAATAAAAACCGTTTTGTTTCGAGACCTAAGTATTTCAATGATATATTCCAGTGATTTATTTGTTTCAAGGTCAAGCCCATTAAATGGCTCGTCAAAAATGTAAATTTCCTTATCCTGTTTCAGTATCGCCAGTAAAGCCAACTTCTTTTTCATTCCGGTTGAATAGGTTTCAATTACCTCGTTGAGCGGAAGATGAAATAAACTATTGAGTGCATTTAAATTAAAATGCTGATTACTTCCAGGGAACATATTTAGGTACTCTTTGCCAGTGATGTTCGAATAAAAATAATTTACGGTTTCTAAATATCCGATTTCGGTACGGTTAATTCTATTACCTTTTAATAAAAACTGTCCTTGTGAAGGTTTTAAATATTTAGCAAGTAAGTTAAAGAATGTGGTTTTACCTGCACCATTTAATCCCACAACCCCGTGAATGGTTGAAGAAGCAAATTCAAACGAATCGATGTTCAAAATCAATTTCTCCTCAAACTTCATTTTTAAATTATGAACCTCAATCATTGAAATAGTAATTTAATTTATTAACAGCTACTTTATAGTTTCTTATACACATGATAAAAGAGACAGGCAAGAGAAAAGGAATTAGCACTCCAATAAAAGTGAAGGCTATCAAAACTGAATTGTGTTTCAAATTATCTAAAGGATTATAAACCGAATATTTTAGAAAAATAGTGAATACTAAAAAAGAGAGCATTATAATAATAAATATTAAGTTGATCCAGATAGCATCAGTGTGAATAATGCTATTAATAATTAATATGGGTAAAAATACTGTGAGTAGAATTTTTGAATGATTTAGAACTTTTAATTTCAAAAATTGTTTTGCGTTATTTTCAGAAGCTAATAATACTTGTATCGACTCGCATTCATAGTAAAAGGATGAAACTATGGAAGTTAATATCCAGAGAAAAACCAATGGAACAATTTTAATCCAGCAAGTAGCAATAGCAAGAATTGTAAACACAAATAATTGCAATGTATATTGTCTGACCCCGCTAAGCCATTCAAAATTTGTACTTGAAATAAATAGCGAAAGTTTTGGAAAAATAGTTTTTGTGGAATGATTTATTCTCAATAAAGAAATTAAAAACAAAGTAGCTAACAATACAAGGACGTGATACCATTGTGCAATAAATAAACAGTGAAAATAAAATGGCAACAAAAGCAATACATATTCAAAATAAATATTTTGTACCGGGTATTTAATTTGCCTTTGAACGAAAGCTAAATCTCTGCGTGAAAGATGGATTAACAAAACAAACCCGATAATTGAGGAGGTAATG
>JANNXV010000131.1:0-13088 GCA_031409815.1 Bacteroidota bacterium | reverse complement strand
GCTGTCCGAGAACCGATTGTCCAAAGAAATAATTACTTTTATCCATCGTGTTTTAGTCTTGCAAAAACCAAAATACGGTAAAGAGCCGAATGAATCCTTTCAAACGGCTCTTTTATATTCTTTTATCGGACAACAGTGATTTTTTTTAGCTATTAGTATTCAGTCTTTTTCGTTGCTAATTAATTCTCTTGAAAATTCAATGACACTTAAAATGCTCAAACGGCTGGTGACAATTATTACAAAAGTAAAGCGCCTTGCAAGCTGTTGAACCAAACTGGCTGGTAATTTTAGTATCAGCTGAATCGCAAAAAGGGCACTGTGTAACTTGACCAGGCTGTTTGCCAAGAGGTATTAAATGCTCTAATGTTAGCTTCTGTGGTGGAGCAATACCGTATTCCTTCAGTTTTTGTTTGGTGGTTTCCGTTAGCCAATCTGTTGTCCAGGCAGGCTTATAAATGGTTTCTATTTTAACAGTAGAAAATCCATGTTCTTTCAATTTTTCAATTACATCATCCTCCATGGTTTTTAGTGCAGGACAACCACTATAGGTTGGAGTAATCTGAATTTTTATTGATTCACTGTTTATGATTTCAATATTACGTACTACCCCTAACTCAACAATGCTGATTGCTGGCACTTCAGGATCTGGAATAGTCTGCAAAATATCCCAAATGTTTTGTGTACTGAGGGATGGCGTTTCTTTCATTGATTTTAGCAGTTGCTAATGAAGGTGACAATTAATTAATAATATTTGGTAGAAAAGTTAATTACCCGATTTACCTTAATTACCCATTTACCATTGAGTACCCGGATAAGCCCTTGGCAAAAACTGCATTTCGGCTAATAAAAATCCTAAATGCTCTGTATGAATTCCATTAATTCCACCCTTTGACATATAACGCGAATCATCTGGCTTTATGATTGTTGCTTCAAGAAAAACCTGATTAATAATTTCGTTCCATTCATTTCGTAATACATGCAAATCAATCGCTAGTTCTTGCTTGATTAGCAATTCATCAACAGTATCCATATCAAATAGCTCATTGGTAAAACTCCATAAATCCTCAGCGGCCTTTTGAGTACGCTGGTGGCTCTCATCGGTTCCATCTCCTAATCTGATAATCCAATCACTGGAATGACGCAAATGATAGGTAACCTCTTTTAAAGATTTTTCAGCCAAACCAGAAATTACATCGTAAGTTGATTTAACAAGACCTCTGAAATGCAAATAAGCAAATGCGCTGAATAAAAATGAACGCATCATTGTAGCAGCAAAATCGCCATTAGGTTGCTCAACCAACATACAATTTTTAAATTGACGGGCATCACGTAAATAAGCCAAATCATCTTCACTCCTACCCTTATCTTCAAGTTTTGCAGCATAACCCAAAAAGCCACGAGCCTGACCTATTAAATCTAATGCCATATTAGACATTGCAATGTCCTCTTCAAGCACAGGTCCATGCCCACACCACTCGCTTAAACGGTGACCTAAAACCAAACTATTATCGCCAATACGCTGGCAATAAACAAACAAAGCCTGTTGATTAGTCATCATTATATTTGTTTAATGCCTGTGGGAGTTTTATAAAAATTAGGCGATCGGTACATTTTATCATTTGCAGGGTCGAAAAAAGCACCTACATCTTCAGGTGTAGAAGAAGTGATACATTCAGCCGGAACTACCCAAATACTAACTGCTTCGTTTCTTCTGCTATAAACATCGCGTGCATTGAGCAAGGCTATTTCCTTATCAGGAGCTTTTACACTTCCTGCATGTTCATGTGCATCACCTCCCTTTTTTTGTGTAAACACTTCCCATGTGCTCCACTCTGAATGCTGAATTTGGGATTCTATCTTCATGTTATTTTTATTTGCGATATATTACTTGTTACTATTTTAAATGCTTAAGCTGCCCTTTTAGCTTGTTTCTTATTAGCATAAGCAATTGCAGCATCTCTCACCCACTCACCTTTTGAGTGTGCATCGTTTCGCTGCTGCATTCTCAAACGATTGCAAGGTCCATTTCCTTTAATTACCTGATTAAATTCTTCCCAATCTATTTCTCCAAATTCATAATGACGGGTGGTTGAGTTATATTTCAATTTATCATCAGGTATACGCAAACCTATTGCTTCAGCTTGAGGAACTGTACGATCAATAAATCTTTGTCGCAAATCATCATTCGAATACAATTTCACTTTCCATTTCATAAGGTCAGTACTATTTGGTGAGTCTTTGTCACTTGGGCCAAACATCATAAGCGATGGCCACCAAAAACGATTTACTGCATCTTGCGCCATTTCTTGTTGTTCTTTGGTTCCACGCATCATATTTGCCATAATTTGGTACCCTTGTTTGTTATGAAAGTTTTCCTCTTTGCAAATACGAATCATTGCACGAGAATAAGGTCCATAAGAACATTTTGCAAGCGCTGTTTGATTAACAATGGCTGCACCATCAACTAGCCACCCAATGGCTCCAATATCGGCCCAAGTTAGAGTTGGATAATTAAAGATACTTGAGTATTTAGCCTTGCCTGAAAGTAACTGGTCAATCATTTCAGAACGGTCCATACCTAGTGTTTCGGCACCGCTATAAATGTATAAACCATGACCTGCTTCATCTTGCACTTTGGCAATCAAAGCAACTTTACGTAAAAGGCTTGGGGCTCGTGTAATCCAGTTTCCTTCCGGAAGCATTCCTACTACTTCGCTATGAGCATGCTGGCTCATCATCCTTAATAATTGTTTACGGTATTTTTCGGGCATCCAGTCCTTTGGTTCAATAGTCTTACCATTGGCAATACTCTCATTGAAAGCTTCTTCTTGCTCGATAATGTATGTTATTGTAGTTTCACTCATTTAATTCTTTATTTAAGGTGTAAAAATACGCCAGTTGTACAGTATTGCAAAATTACAATTTGCCCAGAATAAAAAATGATGCAACAAAAAGCCAATTTGAGAGTATAAATTAGGATTCATTAAATAAATTCGCCCGATTGCAATTAATTATATTTGCACATATGTATAAAACCATTCGTTTTTTAGTCTCGTTTCTCATAATTACCGGGTTGTTTTCTTGTAGGCATGTTAAGGATGTAGCCTATTTTCAAGAAGGAAAAAAAGATGATAATAAGGTAGTTTACCCAAACTTCAATCAGAACAAACCCAAAGTTACTCCTTATGAAGCCATCATTCAAAGCAACGACATTCTTTCTATCTACGTCTCAAGTTTGAGTAAAGAAGCGAGTGCTTTCTTTAATGAAACACAAGTGGAAACAGCAAGTGATAGCAGATACAGTACACAAACTGCTGCCGGATATCTTGTAGATGCTTCGGGCAACATTGAATTACCCTTAATAGGTAAAGTTAAAGTTGCAGGTTTAACCACACAAATTGCCCGTGATACCTTAGTAAAACGATTAGAAAAATTCCTTCAGAATCCTTCGGTAAAAATATACTTCGCTAATTTTAGGGTTACTATTTTAGGAGAGGTAGTTCGTCCCGGTGTTTATAATGTTACAAACGAAAAATTAAGTTTAACTGAAGCAATAGGTCTTGCTGGCGATTTAACAATTTTTGGTAACCGCAAAAAAATAATGCTAATAAGAGAAATAGAAGGCGAAAAGAAATTTTTTACACTTGACATTACATCACGTGATATTTTGGATTCTCCGTATTATTTTCTTCATTCAAATGATGTGCTATACGTAGAGCCCACCAGTGGAAAGGTTTCTTTATCTGATAACTTTTACAGGGTAGTACCTATGGCAATAAGCTTAATAACTCTGGCAATCGTACTTGTTACTACAATTAACAATCAAAAATAATTATCCACAGTATTCGTTGAACAAACGCAATGGCAGATATAAATAAAGAAACAACAAACGGCAACGATTCTTCTAATCAAATGCAAACAACTGCTGGTGTTGAAAACACGGTGAATGTTAAAATGCTTTTCAACAAGTTTTTTATTCGTTATTGGTATTTATATGTATACACAATAACGCTTTCAATGATTACCGCCTATTTTTATAATTGGTATGCTACTCCAATTTATTTTACGAGTTGTACAGTTATAATAAAGGATCAAAAAAAAGCCAATAGCACTGATTTACTTTCTCAAATTGGTGCTTATGATGATGAAGGTGGTATTGATAACGAAATTGGCATTATTCGTTCACGACAATTAATTTACAAGTCGCTGTTCGAGCTTGGATATGACCATAGCTACCTTTTAAAAGGCGATATTAAAACACAGGAGCTTTACAATTACTCACCCATTTCTTTTATTGGCGATACTTTATTTCCATTGGCAAAAAAAACTTCTATCAATATAAAAATAATTGATGATAAAAAGGTGGAGGTATCTTACACTAAAAACGGAAAAACAATAGCTGGTACTTATGCATTTGATGCCCGAATCAGCAATAAGTTAGGGGTATTTATTATTCAAAAAACTGCTCTCTTCAATGATGCACTTTATCGCAGAAAGAGTTTTGAAAAACGAAACTTTATTGTGCGGTTCGGATCGTTAGACAATTTAACAGACAATTATCAAACAGCCTTAAAAGTTGATCGTGTTAGCAAGGCTGCCTCCATTCTTCAAATTTCATTACAAGGACCATTGCCTTCAAAAAACGAAGATTTTCTGAATAAACTTTGTGAACTTTATATTAAAAAAGGTATTGAATTAAAAAATCAATATGCTGTTAACACCTTAAGTTTTATTGACGAGCAAATTGCACTACTAAACCTTGATATAAATAGCAACGAAGAAAATGTTGAAGCATTTAGATTGAAAAAAGGAATTACAGACATTGGCACAGAAGCTACCGGATATCTTGAAAGTGTTAAGAATTTTGAAAACAAAATTGCCGATGTTCAGGTGCAGGTTAGTTTCTTAGAATATTTACAACAATACATTACTTCCGGCAAAGATTTATCTGGCAATATTTCACCAGCAAGTATTTTGGTTAACGATCCGCTATTACAAAACCTTATTCTAAAATTAAATGATCTAGAAAACAAACGTAAAGCTCAAGCCAATGTGGTAAAACAAGATAATCCACTTTTTGTTTCGCTTCAAACCGAAATACAAAACACAAAAAATGCATTGCTTGAAAATGTAAAGAGTATTCGCAATGGATTGGAAGCTTCACTCAATGAGGCTCAACTTCAAAAGGGAACCGTACAAAACAAGCTGCGTTTGCTACCTGGTGCTCAGCGTGAACTATCTACGCTCATGCGTGGTTCCAGTATAAAAGAAACGTTGTACACATACCTATTGCAAAAACGTGCTGAAACAGCTATTCTTCTCGCATCAACAACAGCCGACAATCGTGTTGTTGATCCTGCACGTACTTTTCCGAAACCATTAAAGCCAGTTAAAAGTCTGAGTTATTCTATCGCACTTCTTTTAGGATTAATAATTCCTGCATTAATTATTTATTTACGTGATGCACTTAATGATAAAATTGGAGATCGCTACGATTTGGAACGATTAACTAATATTCCAATACTTGGTATGATTGGCTTAAGCGCTTCAAAATCCAGTTTGGTAGTAACTGAGAAACCTAACTCACATATATCAGAAGCATTCAGATCTATCAGAACCAATCTTCAATATTTTACACCTAATAAAAATCAAAACGTAATCATGCTCACATCCTCCATTAGTTCTGAAGGAAAGAGTTTTTGTTCGATTAACCTCGCTGTTATGCTATCACTTTCAGGTCGCAAAACAATATTGGTAGGATGTGATTTGCGTAAACCAAAAATTACTGTCGGATTTGATTTTAAGAGTGAAATAGGATTAAGTAATTATCTAATAGGTATTGCCACAGAAAAAGAAATAATCCAAAATTCAGGATCTATTCCAAATCTGGATATTATCCTTTCGGGTCCAAAGCCACCGAATCCATCTGAGTTAATTATTTCGAAAAGAATGGATGAAATATTTGTTTATCTGAAAGCCAATTACGACAACATTATTTTAGATACTCCACCTATTGGTTTGATTACTGATGCCATGGTATTATCAAAATATACTGATGTAAATATTTATGTGGTGCGTCAAAGTGTAACAAGAAAACAACATCTTAATTTTATCAATAATCTCTACAAAGAAGGAAAGATTAAAAACTTATGCATTATTTTAAATGCCATGAAAGCTTCTAACAAAAGTTACGGATATGGCTATGAATATGCTTATGGATATGGGTATGGATATGGATATGGATACTATGAAGATGAAGAAAGTACAAAAGGGTTAAAGGGAGCTTTCAAATCCATTTTCAATAAAAAGAAGAAAGCCTAAAATACCATTTTCAGAATATGTTGCAAGCTGAATAAAAGTTATCTCTCAATTATTAATTAAAGTGGACCTTGTGATTGAAAAAGCGAGAAACGTGTTTAAAAACAAATTTGATCACGAGTCAAAAACTTTAATAAAGAACAGTAGCTGGGTTTTTATTTCCAATAGTTATGGCGCCTTACTTGCTTTTTTTCGTTCAGTAATTATTGCTCGTGGCCTTGGTGCCGAAACCCTTGGAACTTTTACAATTGCAATTGCTTTTATTTTAACAACTCAGGAATTATTAAGACTCAATTTTGCAATGGGTCTGATAAAATTTGGTGCATCCTACAAAACCGAAAACCGAACCGATAAATTAGTAGCACTTATAAAAGCATGCATATATGGAAGTTTAGCATCTGCACTTTTATCTATTGTAATAATTACATTCATAGTATTTTTTTTCTACGACAGTTTCATTGAGCAACCGGGACTTAACTACTTTATCATTTTTTATGCAATAGCTAACGGATTTTCTTTTCTTGATGCTATCAGCAAATCAACATTGAAACTCTATTTCAAATTCAAGATAAATTCTATTATAAACATACTGATGGATACAATTGAATTTATTATTGTAGCGATTACTATTCTTATCTTTCCAAAAAACTTAAATTATTTTTTTACTGCTATCATTGCTTCTAAAGTAATTAAAACTTTCATTTGCAACATCGCTGCATTTTACGAACTAAAATCAGAACTGAGTGCCGATTTGAAATCAAAAATGAATATCTTAAAAGACCATTTTAAAGAAATACGACATTTTATTTTAGGCAATTCATTAAGCAGCACTTTAAAGGTGTTTATGAATCAAGGTGATGTGTTAATTCTTGGAGCCTTTGGTGGAGCTTCACAAGTAGGTATTTATTCGGTTGCTAAAAAACTGGCCTATTCATTACTCACCATTACCGACCCATTGGTTACTTCCATTTTTCCTCAATTATCGGTTCTCATTGCTAAAAAACAATATGCTGAAACAAAAAAAATGCTTTATAAAATAACACGCATTACCATTGTTCCATCTGTTATTTTCTTAGTGCTATCATTCTTCTTAAAAGATTGGATGATTATAAAAATTTATGGCAAAGAGTTTATAGCTGCTGCTCAACCATTTATTTTTCTGTTGATGGGTGCTATTCAAGGCTCCATATTTTTCTGGGTGCTACCACTTATTCAAAGCCTAGGGCTTACAACAATGCGCTTTAGAGTATATTTAATCGCTATTATTTTAGGAGCAACGCTATCTTATCTGCTACTTCCAATTTATCAGGCAACAGGTGTAGCCATTGGATTACTGGCTGCTAATCTTTATATAACTATTCGATTTATTTATGTAGCTAACAAAAAAATTATTGAGAACGAACAATCATTTGCACAAGCAAACTGATAAATCCAAAAAATCCAAAATCTTAAAAAAATAAACTCAATTCCGTGTTTCAAGCAAGCAATAAAATCAATTACATTAACCACCCGATTTCAATTTTTGAATTTGCGATGGGAAAGAAAAATAATCTGCACCGAGCCATTATTTTAAAAAGTGCTAAATACCTTTTTGATAACGATACCAACCTTGAACAATGGAAAACAGCTTTAAATGAATTGGAAAAAAATGATTTGATTCCGACCAGTAAAAATGAATTTAATATACCTGTTGGAAATAATTTAAACACCACATTTGGAAAATGGATCTATTGTGTTGTTCGCGTTACTAAACCCGAATTTATGATTGAAACAGGCGTGGCTCATGGTTATTCGTCATGGATTATTCTGAACGCAATGAAGAAAAACAAAAAAGGAAAACTGTACTCTGTAGATCTGCCAAATAATGATACCAATGCAGCCTATAATTTTCAAAAAGTAACTCCTCAAACCGGATGGCTGGTGCCTGATGAATTAAAAATGCAATGGGAATTACATTTGGGAGATGCTTATCAGCTGCTGCCACATTTAATTAATAAATTAAATAAGATTGATATCTTCTTTCATGATAGTGACCATAGCTATGAGCATATGAAATTCGAATTTAATACCATGTATCCAGCAATAAAAGCCGGTGGAATTATTCTTAGTGATGATGTACACAAAAATGCTTCCTTTACTGAATTTACAAGTCAGCATCAATTAAAAGCATTGCGTTTTAACAAAGGCGGATGCGCCATCATTAAGTAATTTACAATTGTCGGCAATGAAAATTTATTACTTCTCACCCTACGATATCTTACGGCCACGAACCAATCAAGTTGGAGATGTGCGTTTGTGCGAAGGTTTTAAACAGAACAATGCTGATATCAAATTGATTGTCCCCTATGTTTATCGCAGCGATAACATTAAAAAGAGTGAGGTACCAAAGATGTACGGGTTGGAAACCTCCTATCCTGTTCGTTATCTTTTTACTTTTTTCTTTAAAGATGTTGCAGGTATTCATCGCTTTGCCATTATCTCCTTCTTAAATCTGTTTATATTTTTAGAGGTTATGATTCGCTCATGGTTTTCAGAAAAACCAATCATTATGATGTCGCGCGATGCACAAATAATTCGTCCATTTTTAATGGCTCGTAACATAATTTCCTTTCTATGTAAAAATATTCGCATTGTATATTGGGTGCATGAGGTTAAACTAAAACCTGTTTATAGATGGGTATATAAAAATAGTGATGCCATAATTGGTACTAATTCATCAATCGTAAATGACTTGTTGAAAGAAACCAATTATCCAAAAGAAAAAACATGTGTGTCGCTAAATCCGATTACTGAAGAGCAATTACGCAATCGTCCTTCCAAAGATTTCTCACAACAACAAACCGGATTAACAGGGTTGTATCCATTAGTTATTTACACCGGTAAAATTGGAATTCATTATAATAAAGAAATTCAACATATTTTAGAAGCTGCAAAATACTTATCTGAGTATCATTTTGTCTTAACAGGAGGAAAACCTGATGCAGTAGCACATTGGCAAAAATGGTGTGCTGATAACAATGTTAAGAATGTAAAATTCACAGGCTATTTTGCTGATTATTCTTTGGTGCGTTATTATCAGTTTGCTGCTGACGTCTTAGTGTCCTATTATACTCATCAGGGTCATGATGTGAGATATAATTTACCAAATAAGGTATGTGAATATATGCTCACCGGCAATGTGATGGTGATACCTGATTACCCTGCTACTCGTGATACATTGGACGGCACCAATTGCATTTTTGCAGCACCTGAAGACACCCAGGCGCTTACTGCGGCTATCCGCATTGCTGTTGAAAATAATGAGCAAAGCAAAAGGATTGCAGCAAAAGCTTTAAATGATGTGAAAGAAATAACTTTTAAGAAGCGAACTGCCATCCTGTTGAATTTCCTGAATACGATTTAGAAGATGCATCCACTGATCAGAAATTATTTCAAGAATGGTTGCCTGAATAAATCAGATCGGTTGCTTGCTTTTCTCTTTTCGAATATTGGTTATTCTATAAATGCAAATAAAATTGTTAACCTATTCAATCAAACAGTTAACCATCACAAAACAAATCTTGAAAAGGTTTACATTACTATTGACGATTATCCATTTAACAATAAACAAGTAATCGAACTTGGTATTTTTCTTCAACGAAATTTAAAGGAGGATTTAGCTGGCGCTTATGTTCATGGTAGCGCTGGCACCAATGAACTGGTTGCTTACAGCGATTTAGATGCTTTAGTTATTATTAAAGATGAAGTATTTAAAGATGCAAATAGAATTAGAGAAGTAGCTCTCAAACTAAAAGAGGCAGAAAATTATATGTACCAGCTCGACCCGTTGCAACATCATGGTTGGTTTGTACTATCAGAAAGCGATTTAATACAATACGACAACAGTTATTTACCGGCTGAATTACTTCCTTTTTCAAAAAGCATATTGCTAAATGGCATAAAAAACATTGAACTCTTAGTCAACAAAGAAAATAAAACTGATTCAACCTTTGAAGATGTCTGCAAAAGCGTTGGAAGAAAAATTGCTAAACTCAATTGTCCATCTACGCTATATGAATTAAAAAATTTATTAAGTGAATTTATGTTGCTACCCTCATTGTATGTGCAGGCACGCGATGGAAAATCGGTTTTCAAAAAATTTAGTTTTGATATTGCAAGAGCAGATTTTGAAAAACAGGACTGGGAAATAATGAATGAAGTATCAGCCATTAGAAAAAATTGGAATCAAAAACAGGTTTCACGAGTTTCGGAAAGAATTGCTGCCCGATTATCTCAGATCAAGATAATTGCAAACTTATTCAGAGCCCAAACACCTGAGCTATTAAAGAAACAGATAAATAGTGATTTTTTGCTGCGGATGAATCTACTTGCAACAAGTATGCGTACAAAAATTGATCATCGAAATTAAATGGAAGCAAAGAAGAAAAAGGCAAACCGATTACAACAGTTGCACTTAAAACTTACTGATGGCTACCGCGTGCTAACCGCTTCGGGACGCATACTGCCGGAATTTTTAATTATAGGCGCTGCCAAATGTGGAACTACTTCTCTCTACAATTATTTAATTCAACATCCACAAATACTAGCCTGTTCAAAAAAGGAAGTACACTATTTTGATTATTACCATCACAAAAGATTGAATTGGTATCGGTCGCATTTTCCATCTGTTTCTGAAGTAGAAAAAAAAAGAACCTACAAGGACCAAAGGATAATAAGCGGAGAATCAACTCCCTATTATTTTGCTCATCCACTTTCGCCTGAGCGTGCGCATCAACTATTGCCAAATGCTAAATTGCTTTGCATGTTACGCAACCCCGTTGATCGCGCTATATCCAGTTATTACAACCAAGTACGTTTAGGTATTGAAAAGCTAAAAACATTTGAGGAAGCAATTGACAAAGAAACTGACCGAATTAAAGGCCACGAAGAAAGATTGCGAAATGATCCCTCTTATTCCAGCTATGAACATAAGTACTTTGCTTATTTAAGAAGAAGTGAATATGCCGACCAATTAGAAAACTGGCTAAACTATTTTCCGCGCGAACAATTATTAGTGATTAACAGTGAAGAATTTTATGCCAATCCACAACCTCATTTTAAAAATGCCATCGAGTTTTTAAACCTCGATGCATGGGAACCCAAAACATTTAAAGTTTTTAATTCAGGAGGTGGTTATGAAAAAATTGATGACAATTTAAGAAAGCGGCTTGTTGATTATTTTAAACCACATAATGAAAAACTTTATCAGTTGCTTGGGGTTAGATATGATTGGGATAAATAAACAATTTCTATTCAATTACCTCATACCTCAATTTATTTAACATCGCACCACCAACTTTTTTAATTACTTCCACATCTTCAGCACTTAAACTTTTAAATGATTTTTCGTTTCTATTACTGATTTTACCTTCTTCTTTATGTACTTTAAACTCATTGTAAAGCACTTGTTGTGGAAAAGGTTCAATCGCCAAAAATTGAGCAATCGTTTCAAGATGCATAGCTGGTTCGGCTGTAAAATCCTCATAGCGCAGCATTAATTTATTTTTTAATTGCTCCATGTCACGCAGCAGTATTTCATTCGAAACTGTCCATTGTGTAATGCATTGTTCAATCGGATGTTTTTCCTTTCGTTGAATGCCTTCCGACACAGCGTAACCATTCCGGAACAAACAAATGAAATGTGCATTTTCAAAATTCTTTTGCAACCATCGGGTTCGTGCCGCATTCAAAATGGTTTTCTCAACTAACAAGGGTTTGTGTGCATCATTAAACATCCAAGCCCATTGTCTCTTAAGCTTGTTTGCGTTTATCGAGGTGTTTGACTCATCAAGATAAAACAAATCAGGTTTTAAAGCCCATAATCGTCTTAAATTAAAATCGGCTCCTGAAGGAAGCACCGTGTTAAAAAACTGACCTTCGTTAGGCATGCTGCCAATTGCCGGATGTTGCTCTAACACCCGATGCAATAAGGTGGTTCCGGAATTATAACAGCCCACAATAAAAACCCATTTTTCAGGATGGGGTTCAGGCATCAATCGCCAACCAATAGGCTGCAGCTTATTACGCAAATACAACGAAACTTTTTGGGTGAATGCAGACATATAATGATTGCGCTGACAAAGATAAATTTTTAAGCAAGGCCAATTTGATTCGAAAGGCTATTTTTGGAAGCACTAAAAAATCAATGTTTAAACTCTTTTACTCAGCAAAATGGAATATCGGTGTGGTAAAAATGCCGATACAGAAATTTTTGCAAGAGCCACAAAATGTGGAAGTGCACTGGATGAAAGAACCAAAAGGTACTAGCTTTTATGCCGACCCGTTTGCAATTTCAAATAAAGGTGATTTAGAAATTTATTTCGAAGAGTATTTCGGAAAGAAGCGAAAAGGAATCATTTCAAAAACCACTTTTACCGAAAGTGGATTTAGTGATCCTAAAACAATTCTCGAATCAGAAATACACATTAGTTATCCATACCTGCTTTCTCACAACAATAAAAACTATTGCATACCAGAAACCTGTGCATTGTATGAAATTGCATTGTATGAAATAGTAAACGATTCCCTGAAGAAAATAAAAGTTCTTGTTGGAAATTTTGCAGGAGTAGATTCAACCGTTCTTCAATGGAACAATAAATGGTGGTTATTTTGTACTGATAAGAAAAATAAAAATGCAGATGTGGCTTTACATATTTTTTACGCAGATGATTTATTGGGCACCTGGAAAGCACATTCGGAGAATCCGGTAAAATCCGATAGAAGATCGGCCC
>JANNXV010000130.1:0-2684 GCA_031409815.1 Bacteroidota bacterium | reverse complement strand
TTTGTCTTCAACTTTAATAGTTGCAAATGTTGATGATGAAATAACTAAAGCACTAAACCATGCAACAAGGAATTTATTTGGTTTTGACATTTTGCTTTAATTTCTTTTTTGCTTTTTCTTTATAGTTGCCATTCATATTTGAAATTTGAACTAATACCTGATTAGCATCTTCAATTCTATTTAATTTTTCTAAAGAAATGGCCTTGTTCCATAAAGCCTCTTCAATATATTTAGTGTCATTATTATTTATAACCTGATCAAAAAGATAATTTGCCGAGTCATATCGCTCGTTTTTCATTTGAAATTTTCCGTTATCAATTATTTGTGCAGAGTTGGATTGATACACCGAATAGTTATCCTTTGCTTTTTTATTTAATGCTGCAGGTGCCTCTAAATTTTCAGAACTTGCTGCATTTCTTTTTTGCTTTTCAGTGTCGGCAGTCAAATCTTCATTTAGTGATCCTTTTTCTCTCGAAGGCACTGTTTCCGTTATCGGTGATTTAACAGATGATGTTGGTAATTCATCTATGTCTCTTGTTTCTGCAGCAGCTAAATCTAAAACGGCATTATCATTTGAATTTAAATTTTTAGCTAAAGGCTGATCAACATCTTTAGACTTGATGGGAATGGTCGGAATGCTTTTGACTTCAACATCAGATGATTTGTTTTCATTAGCTAAGGTAGGCTCTGACGGTTTTAACTCGAAATTGCCTGGGCTTGAAATGGTAATCTCTTGCTTTGTTTCGGCTGTCAGATTCTCTACTTTCTTACTTTCATTTTGCAGATAGAGCATTGTAGCTCCTCCAATTGTGATAATACAAAGTACTGCTGCTATTCGCCACCAGGGAAACATTTTAATGATCCGAGTTTCCTTTTGATTAACTCTCTCATCAAGTTGTCCATTCAGTTCAGCAAAAACAGTAGCTAGTTCTTGAGGAGATTCAATTAATTGTAAACCATCCAATGCATCTGAGCACAATTCACATTCAAGCAAATGCTTTTCGATGTGGTGTTTTTCTGTAGCGTTCAGTTCATTACGCATGTATAGCAATAACTGGTCTTCAGTTAAGCATTGTGTGCTTTCAGAGAATGTTTTATGCCGTACGTTCATGTTTCTCCATGTAGATTTTCAAATTTCTCTTCCCGTTTTGAATAAAACTTTTCACTTCATTCATGCTAAATCCTGTTTGTTCACTTATTTCCTGATAGCATTTTTCTTTCAAGTAAAACAACTCAACACACGTTTTTTGTTCGTCTTTTAAATGTTTAATGGCTTCTTCCATCAAAGTTAATTGTTCTTCTAATTGATGTGCTTCATCACGATGCACAAAAACCTCTTTTTCCACAACGATATTTTCTGTTAATGGGATTTCAGGATTTTTTTTACGCAATTGCATTAAGCTATAATTTTTGGCTACAGTATGCAGCCAGCTTTTGAAATTCTGTACATCGTGCTTTTTGAGGTCGATTAATAATTTTTCGAATATCTGCATGACAGCGTCTTTACTATCATCTTCATTCTTCAAATATTTCATACAAACACCGTAAACAAGATGAGTGTATCGCTTGAAAAGAATGCCAATAATTTCATTGTTATTCGACTGCTTATACTGCACAATTAATGCATTGTCGTCTAAACTTTTTATGTCGAAAGAATGATCCAGATTTATATTTTTAGTTTGCCAAAAATAGCTGGTTAGGTATTAGTCTATTCTAATAAATTTCAACACTTTTTTCGCACGCGAAATAAATCCGGGGCTCGCAAAGGGTAATTGTCTTTCAATTTGGAACGCTAATTCGTTATTTAGTTCCGGATGCGATTTAGCAATATTAGCAAGCACGGTCATCGCAAATACTTTTACTGCTATTGGTTGATCAGGAGTAATCATTAAAAAGCATTGCTTTATCGCTAATGAATGTAACGATTTTGGAATTGCGAAATTTTGCAAAATTCTAAGTGTATTTCTCTTTACAGCATCGTGCACGGGCTTATCAAGATTAAGTAACATCGTTTTGAAATAGGGTTTGATTAAATGAGGATGCTTCTCACTTGCAAATACAACCACCCAAGCCGCTCGTTGACCAACTCTATAATTATCGCTTAAAAACAATTTCATAAGTTCATCAAAACGATTTTTGTCATCACCAATGTATTTGACAACTGCCATTGTTTGTTTCTTTGAATGTTCTTTCAATAATTCTATCTTAATGTTCATAGGTAAATCGCTAAATAACTCGTTAAATGATGCTCTTCCAGATGAGATTACAATTATCGAAAGTAACTCCTCATTAAGTTTTAAGTGTTACTACTTCGAAACCTTTTGTGCCTTGTCTCATAAAAATCAGCCTCATTCTCCATTCATTTAATATTCATTTCTTTATCTGACCTTTGGCAACATAATTCAAACTAAAGGCGTACAAATATTATCAAACTAAAACATTACAAAATGAAAAAAATTGCTTTCTTACTATTAATGTCTTGCACAAGTTTATTTGTTTTTGCTCAGGATAAAAAAGCTGAAACAAAGATGGATGCTAACGCAGCTGAGATTACATTTGAAAAGGATTTACATGATTTTGGAACTATTGAGTATGCAGGTGATGGTGTATATGCTTTTAAATTTACAAATACTGGTAAGGAACCACTAATCATTAGCGATGCAAAAGGGTCCTACGGTTGTACG
>JANNXV010000129.1:0-17768 GCA_031409815.1 Bacteroidota bacterium | reverse complement strand
GCTTTCGATATGCGCTACCTTACAACCACATTTGTGTGCAGTAAATGCAGCAGCAAAAGTAGAATTCACATCGCCCACAGCCATTACCAACGATGGCTTATATTCAGCAATTACTTTTTCGAGGCGCAGCATCACTTCAGCCATCTGTGTATTTGCAGATGCCTGTGGTATGTTCAGAAAGAAATCAGGTTCCAGTTCAAACTGCTCAAAAAACACGGTAGCCATTTTATCATCGTAATGTTGGCCGGTATGTACAATTTTAATATCAAATGGCGAACCCATTTCTTCGTTCGCTTTTTTGAATTGGGTGATCTTTATAAAATTTGGGCGAGTGCCAACTACGATTAAAATTCTGTTATTCATTTGTTGTATCATTTGTTATTACTGTTTATACACAAATGAGCTGTCATTGGTTGCAGATTTTAGCACGTTTGATTTGATTAAATCTTTAATCAATCGGTGGTTGTATTTGTAAACACCGGTTACATTGAGATGCGACTCATCAGCAAAGTATTGAATGCCGTTCATGGTGGAGTCGGTAGTGTAATCGAACCATTGAACATTGTATTTTTTTAATATTGGCAATACATCGTTTCTAAAAAGTTCGTGTTGTTTTACATATACTACCGATGGCAAAGCATGTTCAGTTAGCACGATTTTCACACCTTCACTTTGCAGGTATTGAATAATTTTTTCAAGATAATACAGCGACTCTTCGTTGGTTTGGTAAATAAACTCTCTTCTTTTTGCAGGCAGTTTTAATAATTTTTCTGTTGGCAGGTAACCATTAATATATCCTACGGTGTCAGGGTCAAGTGGATTAGCCACTTTGTTGAACTGCCTAAGCGTAAACATATTAATTGCACGCAGATCTTTCGATGCTATACTTATTTCTAATGCAGCTTTATCAGAGGGTATATTTTGAACCATATCAGAATACGATTCAATATTGGATTGTGAAAAGACCCTATCATACAAATCAAAAAGTACCACATCACAATTATCTTTATTAATAAAGTTCTTTATTAGATAATAGGAACATAAAACTTTTTGATCGCTGGTGCCAAGGTTATAAGTGTTAAACCCATACTCTTTAAATATTCTGGGATCATAACCTCTGTATGCATGAGATGAGCCAACTACTATTATATCATGTTTTTCATCTTTATTAAATTGATGTGTTTTTATATAGGTACCTCCACCTTTCCAAACATTGCCTTGCGTAGCTCGATATACTAAAGGAATACCGCCTACATTGATAAAAAACAGAATTGCAAATAGGGCCAAGTAGATACCAATGGTAGTAAGCAGGAAAAAAAAGCAGTGTTTAATAAAAGATATCATAGCTAAAATTGAAAATAAATAAATTGAACTTCACCAAAGAAGCCAAATAAAACAATGGAGGCTAATATTAACGAGTACAATGAATATTTTAAGAAACGGGATGGAATCAGAATTTTATTTTTTACAATCTTGTCCATAAAAGGGTCGGCCCAAATAAAAGTAAACAGTACAATAAGAAAGAACCATAAACGACCCACATTAGCAGGCTTATTTACTAATACTAAAAACGAATCTTTTAACTCTTGTATTGAAAAATGGACATGTCCGATATTATTGACAACTGCAAAGGCATCTGAAACGGAGGTGGCCCTAAAAAATATCCAGGCAAATAAAGCAAGATGAAAAGTGATGAATTTATTGCTTAATGAAATGAGTTTCGAAGATTCGAGTTTTGTATTGAAGCCTAGTTTTTCGAGCCAATCGTTTTTGAGAATGGCAAAAATCAGATAGAAACCATGCAAAGCACCCCAAATTACATAAGTCCAGTTGGCGCCATGCCATATTCCGCTAATCATAAAAACCACTAATAAGTTTAACAACCATCGCGATTTTTTAACACGATTGCCGCCCAGCGGTATATATAAGTAATCGCGAAACCAGGTTGATAATGAGATATGCCAACGGCCCCAGAACTCACTTATGCTTTTTGCAATGTAAGGGGTGCGGAAGTTTTCCATCAAGTTGAATCCCATCACGCGTGCAGCACCGATGGCAATATCAGAATAACCTGAAAAGTCGCAATAGATCTGAAAGGCAAAGAAATAAGAAGCAATTAATAACGTTAAACCACTTTGTTGATCAGGGTTTTCATAAGCGTGATTTACCATCACTGATAAATTATCTGCAATCACAATTTTTTTGAACAAACCCCAAAGCATCATTTTTAAACCTTCAGACACCCGACCGTATTCAAAATATTTTTTCTCGTAAAACTGATGTAAAACGTTTTGTGGGCGTTCGATTGGACCCGCAACTAATTGCGGATAAAACATTACGTATAAAGCATAAATGCCAAAATGACGTTCTGCTTTTTGTCTGCCATAATATACCTCAAACGTGTAACTCATAGCTTGAAAAGTGTGAAACGAAAGTCCTATAGGCAAAGCTATACCTAAATATTTAAGCGCTGTTGGATGTCCACTAAGTACAGAACTTAACTCGTTGGCATTATCCAGAAAAAAGTTATAGTATTTAAAAATTGCCAACACTCCAACATTAGCTACTATACTACAGGCAAGATAAAATTTCTTTCTTAACGGTTCAGCCGTGTCTTCGAGATAAATACCTGCTATATAATCAACAATTATTGTAACAAAAAGAATGAGAATATATGCAGGTATAAAGTACATATAGAAATAGCAGCTGGCAACCAATAATAGAAACCACCTGAATTTATGAGGTAACAGAAAAAATAGAATGGTTACAACCGGAAAAAAAATAAAGAAATCGATTGAATTAAATAGCATAACAAAAAATCAATAAATATGAAACATTAAATTATTTTTTCAACTAGTTCAGAATATGAATAAACACCTGTTATCATGCCCTCTTTTAAATCATAAATTCGATCACAATTACGAAGGGTAGTGACTCGGTGAGCAATAATAAATATTGTTTTGTTTACTTCGGATAACGAATCAATGGCTTCCGTTACTTCAATTTCAGTTTGGTTATCCAAAGCACTGGTTGCTTCATCAAAAATCAGAATCTCGGCATTTCTATAAAGTGATCTGGCTATACTGATGCGTTGTCTTTGTCCACCGGATAGTTTAGAGCCTTTTTCACCTATCAACGTCTCCAGCCCGTCAGGTAGCGAGTTAATCAATTTTTCAAGAGAGGCTTGTTTAACAGCCAATGCTAATCTTTCGGTATCTATCACTCCTTCGCCAAAAGCAATGTTGTCGCGTATGGTGCCATCAAGCAAAAAAATGTCTTGTTTCACATACCCGATTTTTTTTCTCCATGATGAAAGATGCTCAGGCCCTAATTTTTTGCCATCCACTTTAATGGCTCCTTTGTCTTCATAATAAAATCGTAAAAGCACATTCATTAATGTGGTTTTGCCAGAACCGGAGGATCCTACAATACCAATCTTCTCCCCTTTCCTAATGCTTAAATTTATGTTTTTTAACATAGGCTCGTTCTTGCCTGGGAAAGTAAAATTCAAATGGTCGAAAACGATTTCATGATTAAAAGGAATAGGCAATTGAGGTACTTCGTTATTTGGATTGATATATTCTTCGTTAAACAAACTCAGGTTTTCCATAGCTACCGTGTTCTTACGAATTTGCACCATTGCGGTTACAATACGTGTTGTGGAAGGCATTAAACGATAGGCTGCTGCAGCAAAAAGGCTCACCATAACAATGGCTTGTTCATGATTTTCAGTTAAAAAGATGGCGTAAATAAAAATAAAAACCACTCCTAATAATGCAATTAACTCGTTGGCTCTAGGCGGAACCAGGTTTTGCAGATACGCATCCATATTAAGCCGCTGATAACGACCTTGTAAATCGAGAAACACCTTTTTATAATAGGCATCTTTTTCAGCCAGCTTTATATCAATGTATCCGTGTATGGTTTGAGTGAGTGTTCCCAGTGCCAAGGGAAATAGTTTATTCATTTCTCTCCCAATTCTGGTACTTCTGTTTTTTAAAAGCGTAAATATCAGCCAGGTAGCAGGTCCGGTCATCAATGTAATGAAAAGAAATAATTTAAAATCATAAAGTGCTATACCTGTAATGATTAGTAATGCAATTATCATTTCAGAAAAGATCATAATAATAGGAAGCACTACCCAAGTTACATACGATAATGGGTTATTAATAATATGGTGTGTAACTACGCTGCTTTTAAGTGAGCTGAAACGATGAAAGTCTAAATTGAAATATTTGGAGAATTGATGTTGGGTAATATGAAAGGCTACTTGAGCACTAAATCTGGTTTGAAGATAATTAACAAAATAGCCAAACGCACTTTTGAAAACGAAAAACAAAAGCACCGCCAAAATCATAACCAATAGAAATTGTTTATCGGAAACAAATCGAAAAGTTACATAAATCCATTCTAATACTCGGTTATGGTGCAAAACTGCCGGACTACCAGCGAGCTTAATTAAAGGAAGAATAGAAGCCAATCCAAAAACATCGAGTATTGCAGAGCAAAAAATAAGAATACCCAATCCAGTCATTTTACGTTTTTGAGTAGGCGTTAAATGAAGGTTTAAGCTTTTTACTGCTTTTAAAATCGAATCTTGTTGTTGATTATTTGTTTGATCTGCCACTTAAATGTGTTGATTCTTACTAATTATGAATAATAACCGGCACCGTATCCGGCAGGAATATTTTTGATGTTTACTCCATTAAGTATAAATGTCAAATGCTTCAAATGATTTTTTTCATAAAGCTGATGGGCAATGTCCACATAATCTCGTTTAGAAACCCCGGCTTTTAAAACATACATTGTTATATCTGCAAATTTCATTAGCTCAAGTGCATCTGAAAGCAAACCTGCTGGTGGAGAATCTATAATAATGTATTCGTATTTGCTCTTTAATTCGGCAAGCATTTGTTCCAACATGGGGTCCAGAATTAATTCCGAAGCATTTGGAGAGCGAGGACCTGTTAGTATAACATCAAGATTTTCGACTGGCGAGGTTTTAATGATTTCTTTTAAAGAGGCTTTTCCTACTATATAAGATGTAATGCCCACATCATTATTAAGATTAAAGGCATTAGCTTGTTTAGGTTTATGTAAATCAAGGTCGATAAGTACTACCTTTTTCTTGGCTTTAGCCAGAATTGATCCGGTATTTATAGCACAAAAAGTTTTTCCTTCTCCTGCAATGGAGGAGGTTACAATCACAATTTTACTTTCCACTTTGGGGGCAAAATAGGCGAGATTGGTGCGTATGACCCTAAATGCTTCGCTCACTTGCGATTGTGGAAATTTATTAACCATCAGATATTCTGTCTCCGCTTCTTTACTTTTTCCGATCACTCCTATTATAGGTAGTTCAGTGATGTGTTTAAGATCTTCTTTTGTTTGAATGAAATTATAAAACACCCCTTTAAAGAAAATCACTAAAAGTGCCAATACCAGTCCAATTCCAAAACCTGATATAATGGTTTTTAATTGCAAGGGCCGAATTAGCCCAGTGCTATAAGCTGGCTCGAGCACAAATTTATCAGCCACAATTGCTGCCTTTGCAATAATTGTTTGAGCACGTGTTTCGAGCAAAAATTCATAAATCTTCGAATAAATTTCTACGTTGCGATTAATGTTTACCAAACCACGTTGAGTAGTAGGCATCTGGCGAATGGAGTTTTGATACTCGCCCACCTGGCCGCTTAAACTATTAATTCTTGAAACAAGAGTTTTTCTAAGATTTAAAACAATACCCAATATGTTTTGCTTAATAATCGAAATCTGGCTATCCACTTCTTTTACAAGAGGACTATTGGGTGTGTTGCTGAAAAGCAGATTCGTTCGCTTTTGTTGCAGTGCTAATAATTCATCAAATGAAGAGGTTAATGATGCGTCACTTTGTTCAGCAAGAATGGATGGTGATATTGCCATATTGTCGTTTACACTTGATGTTAGGTATTCATACATCATATCAATCGACTTTAATTGAATACTCAATTTTGCTTTTTCAGTATCAAACTCAACCACTCGTTGAAACAAAACACTTTGTTCATTGCCCAAGTTGAAGGTTGTTTTTTCTTTCTGAAACTGTTCCAGATTGCCTTCAACATTATTTAATTGTGCTTCAACTTCGCGCAACTGGCCTTCAATAAAATCAAGCGTGTTTTCATTAATCTTGATATTTACCGAAACACTGTTGTCAATATAATTGTTGGTTAAATTCTTTACAAAATCAACTGCTTTTTCCTGCACCTCATCTTCAACAGAAACCAAAATTACGGTAGCATTTGGGTCTTTTGATGCAGATAAGGCAGCTTGGTATTGTTTGACCAAAGCATTGTGGTCGTGGAATTGAAATTCGTAATTAACATCACTGATGCGAGCATTTCGGCTAATAATTGTCGAGTCGCTGGTAACAATAAACGAGAACTTTGAATGTACTACCGGCTCGCCAAAACGAGCCACTTTGCTGAACTTAATTTCATCAGTATTTATTTCAATCTTAAAACGAGAATTATTTAAAATCTGTAAACTAAAAGGTACATCATAAAGTGTTCTGTCAGATACTTTGCCATCAACTTTAAATGGTGTCCTTTTGTAAACTTCTCCTGTTTTAAGTCGTCCTTTAATATAATAGGAGATGTCTAAATTTAAATCAGTAACAGTTTTATCAACCAATTGAGTAGATTTTAGAATCAACATCTCATTGGCAACATCTTCTTTTTTAGGCGGAGAAGGTAAAGCATCACTCAAAGCATCTTTAAAGGCATCTTTTGGTTGTTTTACTAAAATTTCGGTTGTTGCACCATAGTACTTTGTTGCTTTATAGAGGTAAACGATTGATACTCCAAGTCCTAATCCAATAAATATGACAAACCAATACCAGTTTTTGCCGATGGTGATCAACGAATTTTTAATATCCTTCTGGTCAATTAAAGTTGTGTTACCAGTTGTTTTTTTGCTATCCATTTTTTACTAGAAAGTGTTTAGGAGTATAATTTTCAAGAAAAGTTATTTACGTTCATTTCTGTTAAAAGTTGCATAAAAATGAAATAAATCATTCCACATATTTGTGTCTATAATTCGTTCGCAAAAGTATGAATTTGAATAGACCAAAAAATTAAGTTTTGTATTTCAATTAATTAAAAATCAAAATACGTAAGTAAATCAATTTTGGGTTGTTAATTTTACCGCGTTCGTAACAATTCACGTAATCATTCGTAAATCATTTTTTCAGCTAAAAAATCAATATGAAAACAGCCTTAATTACAGGTATTACCGGGCAAGATGGTGCCTATCTTGCAGAACTCTTATTAAGTAAAGGTTATATGGTGCATGGTATCAAACGAAGAAGTTCTTTGTTTAATACCCAGCGGGTCGACCATCTCTATAGCGATGTGCACGAAAAAAATGTTAGATTCAAATTGCACTATGGCGACCTTACTGACTCAGCTAATATTATACGCATCATTAGCGATATTCAACCAGACGAAATATATAATCTGGGTGCCATGTCGCACGTGCATGTGAGTTTTAGCTCACCTGAATATACGGCTAATGCCGATGGAATTGGAACATTAAGAGTGCTTGAAGCTGTTAGAATGTTAAACCTAACAAAAAAATGCAAGGTTTATCAGGCTTCCACTTCTGAATTGTATGGATTGGTACAAGAAATTCCACAAAGGGAAACAACTCCTTTTTATCCGCGATCGCCTTATGCGGTGGCAAAGCTTTACGCATATTGGATAGTAGTTAATTATCGCGAGTCGTATAATATGTTTGCTGTCAATGGCATTCTTTTTAATCATGAGTCTCCTTTAAGAGGTGAAACTTTTGTGACCCGGAAAATTACCCGTGCAGTGGCTCGAATTGCTTTAGGCTTGCAGGAGTGTGTTTATGTTGGAAATATAGATGCAAAACGTGATTGGGGGCATGCAAAAGATTACGTAGAAGCCATGTGGCTTATGTTGCAACAGGATGTACCTGAAGACTATGTTATTGCAACCGGAGTAACCACATCTGTGCGCGATTTTATTATTATGGCTTTTGCTGAAGTAGGCATTGAAATTGAATTTAAAGGAGTTGAGGCAGATGAAATTGCCATGGTAAAGGCATGTAACAATCCCGACTTCCAGGTGGAAAAGGGGAAGGTAATAATGCGCATTGATAAGACCTATTATCGTCCTGCTGAAGTAGAATTATTGATTGGCGATCCAACAAAAGCAAATAAACAACTTGGCTGGCAACCAAAATATGATTTGCCAATGATTGTAAAAGAAATGGTAATTGCAGATGTTGAATTGTTTAAGAAAGATAAATATCTAAAGGAAGGCGGTCACACAATTATCAATTATCACGAGTGATTTTTAATCACCTATTTTATGGAAAAAAACAGTAAAATTTTTGTGGCCGGCCATCGCGGAATGGTAGGCTCTGCTATAGTAAGAAAGCTTAGCTCCGAAGGCTATCAAAATATCATTACCAAAACCTCCTCTCAACTTGACCTTAGAAATCAAGAGCACGTAAATTTGTTTTTTAAACAAGAACGTCCGGAATTTGTTTTTTTGGCTGCCGCTAAGGTAGGAGGCATTGTGGCTAATAATATTTACCGTGCCGATTTTATTTATGATAACTTGATGATTCAATCAAACATAATTAAAGCGGCTCATGAATCAAAGGTGCAAAAATTACTTTTTTTAGGATCCTCTTGCATCTATCCAAAGTTGTGTCCGCAACCCATGAAAGAATCCTACTTATTAAATGGATTATTAGAGCAAACCAACGAACCGTATGCAATTGCCAAAATTGCCGGGCTTAAAATGTGCGAGTCGTTTAAACGACAGTATGGATGCAATTTTATTGCCGCCATGCCCACTAATTTGTACGGGCCCAATGACAATTACGACCTTCAGAACTCACATGTTTTGCCAGCCCTAATTCGTAAGTTTTATGAAGCAAAGAGAAATGAAATTGAAAAGGTTGAAATATGGGGTACCGGTCAACCATTAAGAGAATTTTTGCACGTGGACGATCTTGCTGACGCCAGCCTGTTTTTAATGTTAAATTATGATGCAGAGCAGCATGTAAATATTGGAACAGGTGTCGACATATCTATTGCTGATTTAGCACAGCTTGTAAAGAAAATAATAGGTTACAAGGGCAACTTAATTTTTAATGCCGATAAGCCGGATGGCACACCGAGAAAACTACTTGATGTTACAAAAATTAATTCATTAGGATGGAAACATTCTATAACTCTTGAAGATGGAATTCAACAAGTTGTTGCTTTACTAGGGGAGCATCATTTTTCGTTTGATAGAAGTATTTAAAGTAGTTTCGAAAGTTAATTTTTTTATATTTTTTTACAAGTATTACACTTTTTTTTTAGTATTTACACTAACTGATTAAATGGTAAACACAGTGTTTTTTATTCATTACAATAAACTACTAATATTGTTTTCATGTAAAAAAACAGGTAGAAAAAATTAAATTTTTCAAAGGGAAATGGTACAAGAGCGGCATTTTTTACCATCATTTTTTTGATTTTCGGCATTAAAAATCAGACGTTGAAAAGTTTTTTTTATGCATTTGTAAAAAAAAACTTGCAAATAATTAAAAATGGTCATACATTGCACTCCGTAAAGCCCCATTTATTCAAATTATTAGTCACATTTCCTTATCATCTTTTGTTCAGGATAGCTGATTTTTTAGTACTAAAAGGGTTCTTAACGGTTCGTTGTGATTATAAAAATGCCATTGAAATAGAATATTTTAGAAAAAAAGCTTGTAAGAATAAAAAAATATTTGTAGTATTGAACTCTAGTGCGCTGAAATCTTACATTTTTTTTATTTTACCACAGTAAAATTTAAGCATAATATTAAATATAAAAAAAACATAAACTCAAAACAATGACAAACAACTACTTCATTCTTAAATCCGGACTCACACGCTGGTTTTTATGTTTAACAATCCTTGTAGGATTACTAACAACAAATCTTAATGCTGCCGACATCTCATCTCAACCTTCTGGAGGCTTGTGGAATAATACAGGTACCTGGGTAGGGGGCGTAATACCAACAGGAGCTGATGCGGTAACTATCGTTCCTGGTTCAGTTGTTACGGTTGATGTTGTAGTAGCTGTTGCCAAATTAACCGTTGATGGGTTATTGCAATGGAATGCTACTTCTAACACAATGACAATTGCCAGTAATTTAGTAGTTAATGCTACCGGGTCGTTTATGCCTTATACGGCTACTACCCCTGCAGCGGTAACGGTTAATATTGGAGGTAATTTTACGAATAACGGTTCTGCAAATTGTGCACTGGCTACGCTGGTGTTTAATGGTGGAGTAGGTCAGACAATAAGTTCCAACGGACCTTCTAATTTTATTGGAAATGGAACCGATGGTATTATTCGTGTTTTGCAAATGGTAAACACCACAACTTTAACAATCAGTACCACTCAAAATTTAGTGCTTACCTCCACTTTAAATGATTTTAGTGGTCAGATAATAACAAACGGCAAACTTTTTATTGATAACACAGCGCAAGTATATGGTCAGAATTTAAACTTGCGGGTTGCAAATATTGCGTTAGGCACTATGGGTAACTATTCAGTTGCTCCTGTTGTTTTTGGTGCAACTGCAACTCCTTATGCCAATGCCTTAGCTGCATCTGTAAACACCAGGTATTTTAATGGAAACAATGTGTATTTATGTACTTCTACAACTTCTCCTAATTCGGCTACATTTAATGCATTACCTCCAACACATACTTCAGGTATTCAAAATTCAAGTGGTCCTGCTCTTTTATGGATTGGTACTTTAGGTACTTTGGGTGCTCCATTTCAGGCAACAGCAGTAACCTTAGGTAATCAATATTTTTATGGTGATAATCTTTATACAGCTACTAATAATGGTATTCCAAGTGTAACTGCTCCTCCTATATCTACTGCTCCAGGGACTATTATTGTCAGTGGTGCAGCAAATTTTGTTTATGCAGGTACGGTTGCCAAAGCAAGTGTTAATTACAATGTTGCTACCGGCTCACCTCTTAATGTTAGGAGTTTAACACTTACTAATGCAGGGCTTGGTTATTCCTCTGCTCCAACAGCAGTAATCGTTCAAAATGGCGGAACCGTTACTACCACAGCCGGTACTCCACTTGTTACTTATATTCAGCAAATAACCGGGCTTGCTAATTCAATAATGAATAGAGCTACTGTAGCAACTATTTCGGGCGGGCTTACTATAAACAGTGATCAGGGAACCTACCTATCAGGTCGGACTCAATCAGGTGTGGGTAATATTTCAACTACCAATGGTGGTATAGGTTATACCGTTGTCCCTAAAGTGGGATTCACTCCTTCAACCGGGGTATTAAATTTGGTTACCAATGGTGGTTCGGGCTATAATGTAGCTCCCACAGCTACTACTGTTACAGTTAACCTTGCGGATACCGCTGGAAGAGTTGCAAATATCGGTGCTGGCACCTTGCCAACATTTACAGCAGTGATTGCCGGAGGTAAAGTAGTATCAGTTGTTTGTAGTGGTGCTGGTACTATTGGGTGGTTAAGTTTACCGAGTCTTGTTGTTACTGCACCAAATATTGCCGGAGGTATTCAAGCTACTGCAGCATTTCCGGCAGGTAGTTTACCAACAGCAACAGCAATACTTGGAAGCAATAGTCAGATCACCAATTTTACAATACAAAACCCTGGTTTTGGATATGTTGCGGCTCCTAGTGTTTTCTTAGGATTGCAGGGTAATGCCGGTACTTCTATTTTACCTGCCAATAATCCTACAGCAAGAATAGCATTATACAATTTAGTCTATACTCAAAACACTGCCGCTACGGTAACTTTACCTAATCCTGCAATAACTTCTAGTGTAGAGATTCCGGCAAGCAGAAAAATAAACACATTAATTCTTGGAAATACCACTGCAATTAACGGTGTGGCGGGTGCAAATTTTGCACGTGTAACCCTGCAAAATAATTTGGAAATATTTGGTAGTGGTACCGCCCTTTCTATACCTACTTCAACAGTTACTTCTCCTTCTATACTCGACCTCAATAATAAAATATTGTTGTTTTCAAATCCAGCTTATGGGGGTACATTAGCGGCTGTTCCGTCTGCTCCATTGTTTTTCTTTTTTGGGTTTGTAAAAAGTGGACCTATAACCTTTAATTCTTTGGGAGGCGCTGTAACCCGAAATTTCCCATTTGATGCTCCAATTGTATTAACCACTACTAATAATAGTGTGCCATATATGACAGGAGCCACAGCTACACAATATACTGTTACGCCTCAAACCGCTCCTAGCGGTTCTACTGCATTAGTAACCGGAGCACCAATTGGTACTCGATCTTATCGTTTGCAAACTAATGGTACTTTAGGAACTCCTGGTACAATAGGTGCACTTGAAGCACCAACAATTAGGTTAGACTGGAATACTAATGACAATATTAGCCCAACACTGAGACAGGCGTCCATTTATGTTGGACAAGCAAGTGCCAACACCGGTCCCTGGAAACTCAGAAGCTTAACAAACATTGTTAACGATACTGCTTTGACCTATCAAAACAGTTGCTATTGCGTTCCTCCGGGTTCTAGAACAACAACACAACCTTTTTATCCAGGTCCAATATCAATAGATAGCGGTGGATTTTTTGCTTTTGTCGCTACTATAAACAGTATCATTAAGTCTAATCCGCTTGGTGGATTGTGGAGTGACCCTGCCACCTGGTCAGGTGGTGTGGTGCCAACTATTAATGACGATGCAGTAATTGCAGACGGAGCTGTGGTAACAGTAGATGTGGTTGCAAGCGTTAAAAGCGTAACTATTGGCGAAGGCGGAGTTGGCAGCAGTATTTTGCAGTGGAATGCAACGGCAAACCAAATGACCGTTATCGGCAATGTGCTGGTTAATGCCAATGGTAGATTTCTGCCATATACCACAGGCCAGGGTGTTGTTACACTTCGATTAGGAGGTAATGTAACAAATAATGGTTTTGCCAACCTTTCACTTGCCGCTTTAAACTTTACTGGAAGTGTATTACCTAATGGCAGTACCAGCCAAATTCTAGCAGGTAGCGGAACTTTCCTTGGTGATGGAACCAGGGGAATTATTCGTACACTGCAAGTTGCAAGTACCGGATCGCTTTCAATAACAACTACTGCGAATTTTACTTTAACCGGTGGTTTAAATGCATATGCCGGTACAGTTAATAACACCAACAAACTTAGAATAGATAATACAGCTCAGGTTTATGGTCAAGCCATCAACCTGAGTTTAGCCAATGCAACGGTTACTAATATGGGCCAAGGTTATGCACTTCCGCCTGTTGTTTTTGGTGTAGCTGTTACCAGAGATACTTCTGCCAGTGCAGGTTTTATAACCGGTCAAACAATGACACTTGGAACTTATTATTGGTATGGCACCAATGTATATTTATGTACAGCGCTGGGAACCTTTAATACAGTTGAACCCGATTCAGTAACCGCTGGTGTATTTACTACCAGTGGCACCGGTGGTGTAGGTTCCTTATTAAGAGTAGGTAAATTAGGTACTTTAGGTAATCCTTTTAATATTGCAGCAACTGGTCTTTTGGCAGGAACGCAATATTTTTTTAGAGGTAATTTATATGTTGTAGCATCTACTACAGCTCAAACCGGAGTGGCAGCCACTCCGCCTACTCATACTACATTAGGCCAAATTGTAAATAATTTAATGTATGTAGGTTCGCCTGCAACTGTTGATTATAACTTTGATAATACAAATAAGCGATTAAGAAGTTTAACACTTACCAATGCCGGTAGTGGTTATTCAAGCGCACCTACTTTAGTGATAAGTACATCAACCGTAGTTACTGGCAACCTGGCGTTTCCGGCTCCAATAGCTGCAGCAGCAGCTTCTGTGGTTTATTTCCAGCAAATTGCAGGTCCTGCCAACAGCTTGCTTCAGAAAAACGGAACCTCCACAATTGGTGCTGGATTAATTATTAATAACGACCAAAGTGCCCCTGTAACAATACCGGTAAATAATTATACCAATTCAAGTGGTGTGGGTGCTATTTCCTGCAGCAACGGTGGTGTAAATTATACTAGTACTCCTCCTGTAGTTGGTTTTTCCGGTCCAACTGCGCTAAACCTTGTTACCAATGGTGGTTCCGGTTATGCAGCTGCACCAACAATAACCGTTTCAGGCGGAACACTGGTAAGTGGTACAGCATTATCAAATACCAGTTTTAGTGTTGTGGTTGCTCAGGGCAAACTAGTTTCCGTTTATTTGACTGCAACTGCTACCTATTCGGTACAACCAACAATATCTATTTCCGGTACCGGAACCATAGCCTGGCCGGCAAATTGTTGGCCTACAGCAACTGCATCTATTGGTTCAAATGGACAGCTCACTAATTTTACGGTTACCAATGCCGGTTATGGATATACAACTGCTCCAACTGTTGGAGTAGGAACTGTTACTGCAACGCCAACCGGTGGTACATTCACAACTGTAGCCTCTGGTTTTAGTGCCCGTGTAGGATTATATAATGTAGCTTATAACAACATTTTCCCATTTAATTTTGATGTTGCTCAAAATGCGGATGCCACTGAAGGTATCGAAATTCCTGCCAACAGAAAAATCAATAGTATTACGCTAGCAGGTCCTCCTAATAAGGTAAACCTTACCGGTAATTTAGAATTATATGGTGCAGCTCCATTAACATTAACTTTAGGACTACTGGATTTGGGAGGAAACAACCTTTTGTGTAGTAACCCTTTTTATAGCGGTACTTTAGGTACAATAAATGCTGCAGGAAATGCCAGTTCGTTGGTAGGTAATGGTAGTGTGCAGCTTACTTCGACCGGAGGAAGTGTTCCCCGTTCGTTCCCATTTGCCGGAGTTGCAGTTGCTACTGGTACAGGCTCACTGGGAACTGGCTCTACAATAACTAGTCTACGAGCATTTCAAACGGCTAAACCTACGGGTACTGCTAATACAGGTACTCCTGCAGGAATACGTTCTTTCCGTATTGTGAAGGTAAATGCCGGTGAGGTATATGGTACCCAACCATTTGTTACGCCTACTTTTATTTTGAAGGATAGTTTAGTTTGTACTAATTCCACCTTGTTTATTGGACAAGCTACTGCAGTAACAGGAAACTGGACGGTAAGAAGTGTTGCAGGATCAGCCGGAACACTGCCGCTTTCAGGATCATTCTCAACAGGTAATACTCTTCCTGCCCTAATTGTGCCAACCGGTGATGATTTTTTCTGTTGGACAACTAATTTTACTCCTCCACCACCACTTAATTATGTAGTTACTAGAACCACTGGAAATACATATCAGTCAATATCGGTAGGTACTCCTGATGGAGATGCTTCAGGTACAGTCGCAAATCTGTCTGGTGACGATGTTTCTGTTACAATTAATTTCCCTGTCGGATTTAATTTTAGTTTTCAGGGGTCAAATTGCAATTCATTTGTAATGCATTCTAATGGACTTGGTTATTTAAACAATGGACTTTATACTTTTGGGGGTAGCAACACTAACTGGGATAATGGTTTAGCAGGTGCAATCCCCACCTCAAATTCAGGTAGTATGGATGCTACTAAAAGAAATGTTCTTGCTATATTTTACGAGGATTTGAATAAAAGCCCCAATGTCGGATTTTACAAATTTACACCGGCTGTTAATCCAACAAAGGCCATTTTTGAGTGGTACAACACTACTTTCTTTGGTTTAGCCGGACCTCAGATGTATTGGCAGATAGTATTGGATAATACTGATAATAGCATTACCTATAACTATGGTGATATGCAATTGTTTAATGGTACACAAAATGTTCGTTATGCATACACTTGCGGAATAAGTGGATCGTTTGTATCTGCTATACCTCGCCCTGGTCAGGTAATGCAACAACAAATCGAAAACACCACTATTTTTACCAATGAGAATGGTGCTATTCACAACTGGGGAGCTAATGCTTTAGCTGCTTCACCTGAACCAAGAAGTACCATTAAATTTACACCCGGCACTTATGTTGCAGCAACACCTCCTGCTAATACACCTCCTGTTAATGATGAACCTTCAGGTGCAATTGTACGTCCTGCTTTAACTGCTTTCCCATCCAATATTGCATGGGATAATGGTACCAATACCAGTAATATATTTGTTACACGAAATGCTACACATTCCAATGTGCCTGTTTGTGGTGGACCTGCCGATGCAAGGGATGTCTGGTTTAAATTCGCAGTTAACAATCCGGATATGATTGTTAGAATATATGGTTCAGGTGGTTTTATTCCACGTTTAGAAATTTTAGATAATCTTTTAAAACCGTTACCTGCTCCTCAGTGTGCTGTAGGTACTCAGGGTTTAACTGTTACCGCTGTATTGGCTGGCTTAACTCCAGGTGATACTTTGTATGCCAGAATTGGTCATAATTTAACAGGGCAACAAGCACTTGGTTTAGCCAATTTGGTAAATGGTAGTGTAGCATCGATAAATATTACAAATTTTAATGGATCTAATTATACGGACCCTGCAACCGGTGCTAATAATACAAATCGTGGTCCCAAAGTCACATTTTCAGGTGGCGGTGGATATGATGCGGTTGGCGGTATTACTACTCAAATGGTCGGAGGTTCGCTTGTCGCATCTAACATAGGTTTTTATGGTGGAAATGGTTATACAACTCCACCCACATTAAATGTGGAAAGTCCTGATTGGGGAGTAACCGGTGAATTTGGTATTGTGGTGTTTGCAAAAGCAAGTAATGACGAATGTGCTGCAGCAACACCTTTAACCAATGTTTCAAATATTACATGTGTTACAGGACAAAATCAAATTACGGGCGCTGTTACCAGTGCCGCTTCCGGATCTCCTGAAGCTAGTTGTGGAGGAAATGCTGATGATGATGTATGGTATCAATTTGATGGTACTGGTTTTAATAAAGTTACCGTAACCGGTAAAGGTGCTTTCGATGCAGTATATGAAATTTGGGATGGCGGTTCGTCACCGGGTAACTGCGCAGCAAAAGTGTCGTTAGGCTGTAGAAATTTAACAGGTGCTGCAGGTATTGAGACTTCAACTTTCTCGACTATCGTAGGTAATACTTATTTTGTAAGAGTTTATCATGCTGGCGTAGGTTCAGGTAATGCAGGAGGTGCAGCAGCATCTTATGATATTTGCGTAACCACTGTGCCCACTACTTGTATCTTAAACCCTATTTCACCTTTGAGTGGAACTGCAACTTGTAATGGTACCGGTGTAACCCTTATATGGCCTGCTGCATTATCAGCTACAGGTTACGATGTGTATTTAGATGCAGGAACTACAGGAGCAACCACGCTTGTTTCGTCTAATCAGCCTGGTACTTCTTATACTACCATTGGTACTACCGGACCACTTGCAATTGGTAACTATTCATGGAAAGTTATTCCAAGAAACAATTTTGGCCCAGCAACCGGATGTAATACCTGGACATTTACTACTATAGATCCAACAGTATTAACAACAACACCTGGCATACGCTGTGGATCAGGACCTGTTGTTTTGGTTGCCACCGGTTCAATCGGAACTACCATCAACTGGTATGATAATCCAACAGGAGGTTTAGGAACAATAGGTAATATATTTAATACACCATCAATAAATAGCACCACCACTTTTTATGTGGGTGCGAAAACTGCGCTTGGCTGCGAAAGCACCAGAACTCCGGTTGTTGCTACTGTTACTCCGGCACCCGTTTTAACACTTTCACCAACAATTAC